>JBFEKK010000047.1:0-6555 GCA_041552675.1 Sulfurovum sp. | reverse complement strand
TACTTAAAAAGCATCCGCGTATATGTCCTTGCAGTAAATTATAAGTATTATAACTTTTTTAGCTGTATCTAGCTATAGTAGTGCATGAAACGATTTATAGCACTTTTGCTATCAAAGGTACTCAAACATCCACTTTACTCAAAGGCATCTAATTTAAAATGATAATAGCTCGAAGAGTGTTTATCTTTTAGCATCACTTCATTGACGATGGCGGTAGGTCCGCCCTGTTCAGGCAGAGGAGTGATCTTGATCTCTTCAGGGATATATATCTCTCTACTGTTCTTCTTTAATATCTCACGGCTTTTTAGCTCGTTTATCTTGAAAGATCCTGCCAATATTTCATAAGCGGTTTTAGTATCTTTATGTTGCTGAAGAATAGTACTGTTTAAATACAGAGAATCTTGTAAAGCACGTTTGTTCCTTTCCGAAATGTAGACGATCTGTTCATGATTGTCTGTATGCACTTTGAGCACAGGAACAATAGCAAGTGAAAGAATGATCACAGAGATAAGGATCTCAATAATGGTAAAAGCTGGACGTAACGGTTTCAATAGAACGCTCCACTGTCAGAAGCCAAAGTACTGTTTCTCAACCAATACTCTTTTGCCTCTTCGGGGGAAGAAAACAGTTGGGGGTCTCCAAAAAAAGCAGGAAGGAAATAGCTCTCTTCATCATTTTTTAAAATAATCTGGGTGGAGCTTCCATTCTTGAAAAAATCCATGATCAGACAAATTTCTTGATCTTGATATCGCCCATATTCAATACGGGTCAGTGCATCATATCTGTCAAGTGTGTAGGCTTGGATATTTGTGAGGTCTATAGGACTTGTATAGGCTTCAAATGGAGAGGAGACATCCGATCTGAAATAACAGGTACGACACTGATCGATACACAGAAGGGTACCTCTCCCTCTAAAGAATTCTGATGAAATAATATTGGATTTAAGGTTAAGGGGAGTGAGTGCTTTGGGCTTTTTTTTGCCTATTTCTAAGCCCTCAAATCCAAGGAAATAGACCATTGAGATAATGAGTATGACAATAAGGAGTTCTATGAGAGAAAACCCTTTGCTCACTTTATATCTCTTGATAGTGGACATAGAGAGTGCTTATTTGTTACATTCACTAAAGAGGATATCTCTATCGCTATCTTCTCCACCCTCTTTTCTGTCAGCAGCAAAGGAAATGAGTTCAAACTCTGATCCTTTGTTGATATAGATAAAAGGTGTTTTCCATGCATCTTTAGGCATCTCCCTGAGGTAAGGTTTGGCACGGTAATTAGGATATTTATCTGGATCCGGATTACTTAAAAGTGCTTCAAATCCCTCTTCTGTTTCAGGGTAAGTCCCGTTATCAAGTTTAAACATGTCGAGTCTCTTGCCTAGATCGTTCATTTTTAAACATACTGTATCTCTTTTGGCCTCATCCGCTGCATCCATAAGTCCTGGAGCCACAACAGCAACAAGCCCTCCAAGAATAACGATCACGATGAGTAGTTCTATAAGAGAGAAACCGGCTCTTAGCGGCATGTTTTTTTTCATATATGTCCTTTAGTTTGCTTTGGTATAATATTTTGATTCAGTTATACAAATTTTACTTTAATCGAGCTTTTAGATGGATAAAACCCAACCTACCCAAAACGATGTTCAGCAGAGACAAGGGTTTGCCCTCCTGATCACTTTGTCGGTCTTGGCCGTTATCATCGCGCTGACCACCGTGCTTCTGAGTTATTTTGAGGAAGTCAAACAGGATGCCAGCGATACAAAAGCACTGATACAAGCAGATGTATACTATACAAATATAACAAATATATTTCAAGGGTTTAAAAATAAAAAAACGCTTTTTTCTGTATTATACAGTACGGAATTGCCCTTACGAACGCCAGAGGGTAGGTTCTCACTGCAGTTATTCTGTGAGCCCTTATATAAAGGGGTGAATATCAATTGGCTTGGATTGGACAACAGTGCTCAAAAAGCAGCATATATTTCCGTAGCACAAGAGCTTTTTGAAGCCATTGCCCAAGACTATAACCTGCAAGATCCAGGAAGATTGAATGAGATGCTGCTTGAAGAGATAGGCGGGAAAAAGAAATTTGTGCAAAGAGAGCAAAGCAGGCTTCACCAAAAAAACGGTATTATATCTTATAAGCAGTTCTCAGATATCATAAGCCGTTACCAGTTTGAGGTAGATGATCCTGAGATAGGGGTTGTCCCATGGAAAAAATATTTTAGTTTTTCTCCGGAAGCAGATAAAGTAGATGCGGAATACAGTTCCCCGGAACTACTCGCTTATCTGTTTGATATGGATGTATCAACGGTCGAAGAGTGGACATCGCTTGTAGACAAAGGCACGTTGGAAAACTTTGTACGTGAAAATGGGGGAGACTATGAGAAAAGAAAAAGTATTCTTGCGGGTGAAACGTTCTTAGAAGCGGCAGAGTGCTCCGTACACTATGCTATGGCAGACGAGCAGTATGGATTCAGATTTGAATATATTCAGGGAGAGGCAAAATATTTTGAATTTTATGGGAAACAATAAAGACTTACTTCTTGTACATCCTTCTATGAAGCCTGTATCATTGACAGAGGCTGTGAACGTCATGTTGCCGCCACAGTTCTACACGCTTAAAAAAGAAGTATTGCCTCTCCGATACGCTTATCAGGCAAAGAAGATTGCACCATCACTGTTTGATGGGCTACTTGAAGCAGGCGGCCACTATGAGTATATGGTATGGAAAGAGGATGAAGAGTGGGTCTTCCTTGCCTATGATATAGAGAAGATCACGGCATTTTTAGAGAGTAAAGGCTTTGCTTTGGAACACGTTTCCAAACTCTTTTTTGCTCAGCAATCAGTCGATTTTTTCGATAAACCGCTATTGCTGGGAGAGCATGATGCGCTGGTCTCTTTGGACCATATGGTAGTGGTCATCCCAAGAGGGGCTATCACAGAAGACAATGGTACTTCACTGGTCTTCAACAATAGCTTTACTCCTAAAAAAGGTATCGTCCTCCCCGGCGCATACGGTTCAGTACTGAGTCTGAAACAGGCTTCGATGCTCGCAGCAATTTTTATACTTTTTTCACTGATGTTCTTTGTTGAAGGTAGTCGTTATAGTGCTGATTCCGAAGCAGGAGAGGCTAAGATGCAGGAGCTGCTTTCATCCTATCCTGCTTTACAGAGTAAATATACACGAGACAGCATCATGACCAAATATAAAACGATCGATACAGCAGAACGAAAAAAACGAGAGATCGTTAAAATGGTATCAGGTATGATCTTTAAGGGCGTGACACTCTCTTCATTAGAGATAGATGCCAAGAGCTACAAAGTACACTTTTCATGTAAGGATGCCCAGGTATCAAAACGTCTTAATCTATTGGCAACAAAGTACAAATTGAAAACTTCAGCCATTTCAGGGAGTCATGACTTGAAGATAGAAGGTACACTATGACTTGGAAAAGATATCAGAATGAGTTGATCGCACTTATTGCGTTTGTGTTCATGCTGGGGGCATATGGGTACAAAACGGCACAGGTTTCGTCACAGGCCCAAAGCATCGCTGCAGCAAAACACTCTGTAGAAGAGATACAAGAGGTCGTTTCCCTGAAGAAGATATGGGCAGATCCGAAGACCAGCAAAAAAGTAGAGAAGCTTCAGACGCTCGTTCCCGCTTCCAAGGTAAAATGGAGCAATAAAAACAAAAAGGTTACAGCAAGCTATAAAAATTTAACGGCAACAGAGTTAAATACCTTAGTGACCAAAATTTTAAATGTACCTGTAGAGATACAAAAGCTTAAGATTCAAAAAGTAGCTTCATCTTACGATGTGGAGTTCAAATGCAAATGGTAAAAAAAAGTGGTATCGCATTGATAGTGGCCTGGTTTGCCATACTTGTACTGATGCCTAAACAGGAGTTTTATTATAAGCTGGAAGAAGCGCTTGTCAAGCATGAGATAGAACTTAATGAAGAGAAGATAGATGAAGGATTTTTCTCTTTAAATTTGCATCAGGTCACAGTGTACTTTAAGGGTATCCCTGTGGCAACGATTGAAGAGATGGATCTGTGTACTTTACTTTTCTATAGTAGCCTGGAACTACAGGGCCTTCATGTGGATGATTCTTTAAAAAGGATGGTACCGCAAGAAACGCAAAAAGCACTTCTCTCGCATTCCATCCTCTCTCCTCTAAAGGTTTCTGTGGATGCACAGGGCTCTTTTGGTGGGATGACAGGTGCGATCGATCTTGATACACGTAAAGCACATTTGGATTTTAATGAGAGTAAGAACATAGAGATGTTAAAGCCTCAGTTGAAAAAAGATGAAAAAGGATGGATCTATGAAACATCTTTTTAAGCCTGAAGTAGTGAAAGGGCTCTGGTCGCTTTTGGTCTTATTGCTTGTGATTAAAATAGCTTGGTTTGTGGTTGAAGTGCTATGGCTGCCGACCATGGGGGTAGATCATAGTGAAGATAGGGGAGCTAAAGCTCTTTACTATAGAGTAAAGTTAAGCCCAAATGGATCAGCGGCACCTACAACAACGAAGAAACCTGTACAAACTGCAGGAAGCATTAAAGATATCAAGCTTTTGGCTATTTATAATGCTTCAGATATCACTGTCGTGACAGTAGAATACAAACGTACAACAAAAGTGCTCGCCAAAGGTGAAGAGATCAATGGATTTGTACTTGAAGGTGCAGGGAGCAACTATGCTACTTTTAGTAAAAATGCAAAAACCTATCGGATCAATTTGATTGTCAGTACAAAAGGTGAAGAGGGTATCAAAAGCGCTCAGCCTTCCGCTGCTTCAGCCTCTTCTGAAAGTAAAGTTGAAGGTGAAATAGTAGATGCCGGTGATCACAAGATCGTAGATCGATCATTACTGGATCATTATGCTAAAAATATGGACGATATTTATAAGAACATTGGTATCAAGGAAATCAAAAAAGGTAAAGATCTAGAAGGTTTTAGTATCTCCTTTATACGAAAAGGATCACCTTTTGAGAAACTTGGGATCCAAAGAGGTGATATCATCAAAGCTATAAACGGTCAAAAGATAGATAGCTACAATGCTGCTTTTGAGGTGTATAAAAATATTTCAAATATCGATAACCTGACATTGGTTATTCAAAGAGGTAAAGAAGAAATGGAGTTAGAATATGAAGTTAACTAAAATTGTATTGAGTATATTGTTGGTATTGTCTGTAGGATCATATGCGGAAGAAGAGACGGTAGATATAAACTTTCGTGACCTTAGTGTAAGCGACTTCATCGAGATGGTTTCCAAAATTACACAAAAGAACATTTTGATCGAAGCAGAGCCTAAAGGAAAGATCAACTTTGTATCGACCAAGCCCATTAAAAAAAGTGCACTCTTCTCTTTGGCGAACTCTATACTCGGAGGCAAAGGCTTAACGATCATAGACCAAGGTGAGTATTATAAAGTAGTAAAAGGAACTGACGCAGCAGGAGAGGGACTTGAAGTAAGCAGCAGTATCAAAGGAGAGACCATGAAAACGGTCATGTTCCCTTTAAAGAACACCAATGCTGCAGTACTTCGTGCAAAGATTAAACCGCTACTGCATAGGAGTGCAAAAGTGATCTCGTTTAAAGAAAATAATGTCATCGCAGTGACTGCCGATCCTAGAACTTTAGAGGCAGTATCAAAGGTCATTAAGGCAGTCGAAACAACAGGTGAAAAAAAATCGGTGGTGATCAAACTGAAAAACTCTTTGGTAAAAGATGTTTTCGCAAATGCCCAAAATATGTCAAAGAAAATTTTCCCTCAGACCATTGAAAGTGAAAAGGTCGATATCTTTAAAGATGATGCAACCAACTCCATTATACTGGTGGGTAACCGTGAGAATAACAACCGTATGATCAAGTATATCAAACAGCTCGATATTCAAGGCGAGAGTACTACACAGAAGATGTATGTCATCAGACTGAAAAATTCCAATGTCGAAGAGATGGAGAAGATCATGAGCAAACTGATCTCCCAGATGAACAATGTAGCGATGAAAACACCTGTAAAAGGTGCAGAACCGCCAAGTAAAGCCATGGTTGTTTCTGATATCGAAAGAAATGCACTGGTTTTACTTGCAACGGCAGAACAGATGAAGAACATTAGAGATACGATAAGAAAGATAGATATCCCTAAAGTGCAGGTGTATGTCAAAGCGAAGATCGTTGAGGTTGATAGCAATATGGCTCAACAGGTAGGATTGAAATATGGATTTAATGGCGGGGCCATTACTTCCAACGGCCTGTATACACTTGCAGGTAACATGGGTGCCTCTGCATTGCAAATGTCTCCTGCTTTGTTAGGATTTTTAAATGCAAATACAAATAATTTTGAAGGTTTTGACGCTAATGGTAATCCGATTTACTCTAATGACCCTGCTTTCAAATTTGATGCAGTAGATAAGGTCTTTGCCTTGGGAGCAACACTTGATCTCTTGGAAAATAATGGTGCAGCGCGTATCTTGAGCGAACCTTCTGTCCTCTGTACCAACAACAAAGAAGCAGAGATCTATGTGGGACAGACGATGTCCATCTTGACC
>JBFEKK010000046.1:0-6569 GCA_041552675.1 Sulfurovum sp. | reverse complement strand
GGTGTTGCTGTCTTCTGGGATTTTGAAGATGAAGAATACTTCTTAAAGAAGATAAGTGTTTCTCTGAATGGGATCAAAATCTCAGAAGATTACAAATATCATATTTCACCAAACCAACCTGTCAAAATTGAGTTGGATACAATTTATATCGATTCAGATGATGAGCTCAAGAAACTCTCCATATCTTTTGCCATTGAACAATCAATCATGCTTGGAGAATTTGAAGAATCAATTAAAAAAACACTCGAAGAAACTGAACATATACCTTTGGATCTTGCAGAAAATGGTCGTGTTCCTATGAGTCGTAAGGATATAGCAAAAGAAAGAGGTCGCCTTTTTATTACGAAGTCAAACATATATTTACATTTTGAACTTTTAGATACTCCGGAGTTTTTCTGGGAGTATCCAGAACTGGATATTTACTATCAAAGTATGAGAAAGTATCTTGAACTGCAACCACGTATCGAAATTCTTAACAGAAAAATGAATGTAATGCAGGAGATATTAGCTATTCTTGCTGATGAGCAAAATCATAAACACAGCAGTATTTTAGAATGGATTATTATCATCCTTATTGCCATAGAGATTATATTATTTATCTTAAATGATTTTACATCATAGAATTTAAATATCAATGAAAATAGAAGATAGGCTAAATACTGATACTCTACAATATTTCAATGAGGCCATCTCTACCTAGACGATAGACATCAAAATCATTAGCAATAAAAAGTCTGCTTTTATACGATTGCTTTATCTCATTATAGATCAACTCTACTCCGGTTACGCTCTTCACATTATACCTTGGATTAATGTGTGTGGCGATTAGGTTTTTTACACGCTTTTCCTGAACAACAGAACCAAGATCTTTAGCCGTAGTATGCATTACTTTAACCGAAAGATTATCGTAATCTTCTTGCGTGTAGGTGCATTCATGTACCAACAGATCAAGGTCTTCCAGATAGTCCCCTAAAACATCAGGTCTACCGTTATCACCTGCTATGATTAATGACCTTCCCCTTACAGGTGCAAGCATATACTCCATTGGTTCAATCTTTTTACCTTGAAATGTAATACAATTTCCCCTTTGTAGTTCACCATACAGTGGCGATGGTTCCAGCCCAATGGATCTCAATTTTTCTTCATTGAGTTTGTTAGTAGTATCGTTCTCTATAATATAAAATGCAAAACTCTCTATGGAGTGTTCAAGTGCTAAGGTTTTCAATGAAAACATGTCAAAAAGAAAAGAATCTTCAGCTTTAAATTCTATGATCTTCAGTTCATAACCCAAGTTCTCAAATGAAACATCCATTACACACTCTAGAAATTTTTTGATGCCTTTTGGTCCATATATGGCTAGAGGCCTGAATGCGGTATCAAGTTTTTTAGAACTCAATAATCCAGGGAGACCATAGTAATGGTCTCCATGCATATGTGTAATAAATATAGTTTCGAGTTTTCCGATGGAAAGCCTGCTCCGTGTGATCTGATGTTGTGTTGCTTCACCACAGTCAAATAAGTACCATTTATTGTCTTGCTCAAACTCCAATCCAATAGCAGATACATTTCTCTCTCTCGTCGGTTTTCCGGCACTAGTGCCTAAGAATGTCAGTTGCACCTTTTTCTCCTTTGTCTATGATCTCTCTTTCCAGGCATGCCAAATGGAATGTATATTACTTTTCTGTTTTGGCAATAGGATTGTAATGACAATATTTTCAATCATTTCTATCACTAAAAAGTATATTGCAATATGAAACAAAAGGTTATTATCAAAGCCAAGCAGTATCACCACACCTACACTCATCAGTACAGCTGAAAGTTTTGTAATCCATGTATGATATGAAGCAAGTTTTCCAAATTTAATAAGAGCAAAAATTGCAGGTAGAATATAGATAATAATTGCTGCAATAATATAGTAAAGCTCTTCTTTGACAAGATCTGGCCAGAGCCACCAAGCTGCTATGGGTGTAGTAAGGTAGGTTAAGATATCTCCATAGCTATCAAGTCTTGCACCTAATTCACTGGTTTGATCCAACACTCTTGCAATGATCCCGTCAAGTGCATCAGAGAGGAGCATCAATCCAAAAAGTATATAAAAGAGAGTTGGTATTTCAAACCAACCTGTAAGCAATAAAAATGGTGCTGCAATGATGCGAAAAAGACTTAATAGATTTGGGATATTTGATAACATAACAGAATCACCTCTTTCTAATAGTATTATACTCATAATATTTGTTAAATTTAAATGTGAGTTATAAAGTATGAAGGTCTCTAGGAAATATTTTTTGAAGCATCTTTTTTCAATTTGCCATGATGCGATCGAACTAAACAACGAAGGCTAAAGAGGGATTACCCCTCTTTACATGAAGATTATTTGATCTTGATCTTTTTAGTCTCTTTTGTACTTTTTTCCATCTTCGGAATCACTACTTCCAGGACACCATCTTTTGAGTTTGCTTCGATATTTTCAGCATCTGTATTATCGGGCAGTGTAAAACTTCTTTGAAACTTACCATAAGAGCTCTCCTTCTTATAGTAATCCTTCTCTTTGACCTCTTTCTTGGTTTTTCTTTCACCTGAAATAGTCAAAACATTATCTTTGAGATCAACATGGATATCATCTTTTTTAACACCAGGAAGATCCACCTCTACATGATAAGCATATTCTCCTTCTCTAGTATTAACTGATGGTGTAAAACCGGAAACATTTGAAAGTTCGCTACCGATCTCTGGAAATCTAAACGCACCAGCCATTCTCTCTTCTAAATCTCTAAAATCTCTCATTGGGTCAAATTTCGTTAATAACATTATTGCTCCTTTATATTTATTAGATGTTATTTAACAAGTATATAACTTTTTGATATACTTGTCAATAATATGGATAGTTTAAATTCTGCAGTATAGTAATAATTCAGACAGCGTAATATGCTATACTTCTTTTAACCTGTCACTTTAATTTGTGAGGAGGAAAGTATGAAAGCTTTGATCATGAGTGCAGATCTTTTTGAAGACTGTGAGTTAAAAATACCCTATCAATTCCTTCGAGAGCTAGGTATAGATGTAGACATCGCTTCTATAAATAGAGGTGCTATCATAGGAAAACATGGGTTTAATGTCTATCCAACAATAACCCTCAATGAGGTGGATCCAAAGCAGTATGACATGCTGATCCTTCCTGGAGGCAAAGGACCTTCTTTGATACGTAAAGAGATAAAAGCATTAGAGATTGCACGATATTTTTTTGATCAAAATAAGTTGGTCGCAGCCATATGTCATGGTCCCCAGATACTCATTTCAGCAGGCTTAATGAAAGGTAGAGTTGCTACAGGATATAAAAGCATTGCAAAAGAACTTGAAGATGCTGGAGCAACATATAAAGATGAGGAAGTGGTCATAGATAAAAACCTGATCACTTCTAGGCAGCCTTCAGACTTGCATGCTTTTATGGAAGCGATTAAAGAGTATTTATATTTTGCGTCTAAAAGATAAAGAAATGGCGCACACCAATACAGTTGTCAAAGAACGGTTCACGCTACAAAAAGATTTTTGTATTGAACTCTTTTCGAAAAAAGCAAAGTTTGGTTTTGAAGGTTTTGGTGAGGCGATCTATTACCGTACATATAGCCGGATCAAACTTAACGGCATACAGGAGCACTGGGCAGATACGGTCATCCGTGTAATCAATGGGGTAATGTCCATTCGAAAAAACCATTATGTATTAAACCATTTGGCATGGAATGAAGCAAAATGGCAAACCTATGCTCAAAAACTTGCCATTTCTATGTTCGATATGAAGTGGCTTCCTCCTGGGAGAGGTCTTTGGATCATGGGTACTAAGTACATTTATGAGCGTGGAAGTGCAGCGTTAAATAATTGTGGAGCTGTGGATACAACAGACCTATCACTTGCAGCAGAATGGACAATGGATATGCTCATGTGTGGTGTTGGAGTTGGTTTTAATACGGCATGGCAAGGCAATAATGTTGTCATGCCAGATAAAAAAAATCCAGTTGCTTATATCATTCCAGACAGTAGAGAGGGTTGGGCTGAGTCTGTAAGACTGTTAATAGACAGCTATACAAAAAAAGGACCATGGTTTTCATTTGATTATAGCATGATCCGTCCTGAGGGGTCACCGATTCATGGTTTTGGCGGTACTGCATCTGGTCCTGCTCCCTTAAAAGAGTTACATAAACGTATTGAAAACTATCTAGACAATTATTTCCAGGGCAAGATCGATAAGACGCGTTGTACTGCTGATGTGATGAATGCGATCGGTGTCTGTGTTGTGGCAGGGAATGTACGGCGAAGTGCTGAAATAGCACTGGGTTCGGTAGATGACAAGAGTTTTCTAGAATTGAAGGATTATAGTAAAAACCCAGAACGTGCTGAAATCGGATGGATATCAAATAATACGGTTGTACTGGATAAATCAGAAGATTTTGAAAAGATTCCAGTGATTGCTGAACATATTCGTGACAATGGAGAACCAGGTATCATGAACCTGATCAATGTTCAGAAATATGCACGTTACGGTGAGGAATCAAAAGATAATGCATCGCTGGCAAACCCCTGCTCTGAAATTCCATTGGAGAGTTTTGAACTCTGTAATCTCTCTGAAGTTTTTCCATCACGATGTATGAATGAAGATGATTTTTATGAAGCATTGGAGTTTGCGACTTTTTATGCTTCGACAGTTTCCTTACTGCCGACACATCGGCCTGAAACAAACAAGATCATACTACGAAATCGTCGAATAGGTGTCAGTATTTCCGGTATTGCAGATATGCTTGATATACATGGCACAGCAGAGCTAACACGTAGACTTAGAAAGGGGTACCGTCTTGTACGTACAGTCAATCATAAATTAGCAACTGAAGCAGATATCCCTGTATCCATTCGAGTCACAACTGTTAAACCTTCAGGGAGCATCAGCCAGTTGGTCGGATGCAGTGCAGGTATGCACTTTCCAACATTTCAATATGCTATACGTAGGATGCGTGTCGGTAACACATCCAACATCTGTAAGGTACTAAAGGCAGCAGGTGTTCCCTATCAAGATGATCATTATAGTGCCAATACAACTGTTTTTGAATTTCCGGTAGATCATGGCAAAACAAGAAATGCAACTGTTGTTTCAGCATGGGAACAGTTTTCAATCTTAGCAATGTTACAGAGAGAATGGAGTGATAATATGGTGAGTTGCACTATCTATTTTGATCCAAAAACAGAGGGGGCCCAGATCGAGGATATGCTGAGACAGTTTGTATCCCTAATTAAATCAGTCTCTATGCTGCCACATTCACATAGAGGAGCTTACAAACAGATGCCGTATGAAGGGTTAACAAAAGAGCAATATGAGGCGCGTCTTGCAGAGATGCCATTGATTGACTGGAACACTTTTGCCAATAGTAATAACATAAAATAGATATTTATAAATCCAACATATATTAAAAATTAAAAACTATCTCATAAACGATGCAATATTCTTCTTGTAATCAGGATGATGATGCACAGTGTTGTGCCCTACATTGCTTAGTGTCACAATTTCAACCTGTTTTTTGTTAAAAGCTTGGATAAGATTTTGGGTATTCTCATAAGGAATGATCCTATCATTGGCTGCTACTATAATAAGTGTATCTGCAGTAATCTTAGCAGCTCTTCCAGCCGAATCTAATCGTTCTTTCACAATGAGATCCATCGGAAAAAATCTGTAGAGCTTTTTACCTACATTTACTGCACTATCGAAAGGTGTCACGAGAATAAGCTTATCTATATCACGTTTGGATGCCAAGTATGTTGCAACAGCCGCTCCAATACTTCGGCCCATGGTGGAGAGTGCAGTATGATGTTGCATAAAATGATCGTAAGCGAATAATGCATCACTGTACAAGCCCTCTTCATGAGGTGATCCGCTACTGCCACCGTAACCGCGGTAGTTGACGAGGTACACTGTACGATCGGCAAAAAGTGTTCTAAAATCATCGATGTTGTATGCAACGTTCTCCGCATTGCCTCCGAAGTAGATAAGCGCTTTCTCCTTGCCTGGGTTAAGTGTCCATACCTTGATGCGTACTTCACCTGTATCTAGTATAGTGTGTGCCACACCCGGAACGCTAACTTCAGAGGTGGGTAAGTAAATCATCTGGCGCTGAAAGACAAAAAGTAAAAAACACATTAGCACGTAAGAGATACACAATACAGCTATAAATGAAACCATTTTTCTACCCTTTATTGCATTCTCCATCATATGATTATCCCTTAAGCATTAAGATGTAGCAATCTTTATTAAAAAGAAAAGTATCCATCAAGAAGCATTTATAAAGCTACTCTTTTACGATTCCCTTCATAAACTGCTGTATATCTGCCGGGAATGGGAAGATCACTGTATTGGTTTTATCATTAGATATATCACTCAAAGTCTGCAAATAACGTAATTGTATACCATGAGGGTTACCACTAAGAACTTTAGCTGCTTCAACAAGATTTTTACTTGCTTCGAGTTCTCCTTTTGCATTGATCACTTTAGCTCGACGTTCCCGTTCTGCTTCCGCCTGTTTAGCAATTGC
>JBFEKK010000045.1:0-6704 GCA_041552675.1 Sulfurovum sp. | reverse complement strand
TGTGGTCTAACTGCATGGGTTGACCTTTCTACATATAAAGCGGGTGGACAATTGGCAGTACGTAAGTACATGGGTAACCCATTACACTCAGGGTCTCGTGGTAGAAACTGTGCAAAGGGTTATGCAACTCAGTCACAAATGTACGATCCAGATAGAATCCCTTTCCCACTTAAAAGAGCACCAGGTTCTAAAAGAGGTGAAGGTAAATGGGTAAGAACAACTTGGGATGAAGCGATGAAAGAGATCGGGCAAAAAATGCACGATACACTTAAAACAGGTGATGAGATCTCTAAAAAGTCGATCATGTACCATGTTGGTCGTCCAAATGAAAATGGTTTTGGTCACCGTGTACCACACTCTATGGGAATCGATGGTTATGATTCTCATACCAACATCTGTTCTGCAGGTGCTAGACAAGGTACAATCCAGTGGACAAACGATGATAGAAACTCTCCGGATTGGTCTAATGCAAAGTTGATCTTCCTTCAGTCTTCTCACGCTGCAGATGCGGGGCACTACTTCCAACAAGCAGCAGGTCGTATTGCTGAAGCACGTAAAAAAGGTGCGAAACTTGTTGTTATGGATCCAAGACTTTCTAACTCAGCTGGTATGGCAGACCTATGGGTACCATGTTGGCCAGGAACAGAGACTGCACTATATCTCTACCTTGCAAACAGAATCTTGAATGAAAAAGGTATCAATGGTGAAGATCTAGTTAACCACAATTTTGTGAAAAACTGGGTAAACTGGGATCACCTCATGAAAGACAGAGAGTACTTGAATGTACTTCTTGAAAAAGGATACATCAAGTCTATCCCTGCGGGTAACAGTTATGAAGAATTCATTGAGATGATCGCAGAAATGTATAGTCCTTATACACTTGACTTTGTAGCTGAAGAGTGTCGTATCGAAAAGCGTATTGTAGAAAAACTTTACGATATGTTCATTGATGCAGGTGCAAGAGTTGCAACGTATATTTGGAGAGCAGGACCGATAGGTCATAAAGGTGGATGGATGATCGCTAGATCAGCATTTTTACCGTTTGTTCTTCGTGGTGCAATGGCAGGTGATAAAGGTGGTGTTGGACTTCACCACTGGCATGTTATTTCTGTTAACGGTAAAGGTAATGCTGCAACGCAAGCTGGTGTAGCACCTGGAAAAGTTGATGTATGGAATGAAATTGCTTGGCCACCTGAGTATCCGTTGAGTTCTTATGAGATGAGTCATATCATGCCTCACCTTCTTATGGATGATGAGTGGAGAAACAAATGGAATGCTAAAGGATTGAATGTTCCTGAGAAGTTGGCTGTTTGGATCCCTCGTATGTATAACCCTGTTTGGATCAACCCGGATGGATTTAGATGGATCGAAGCACTCAAAAGAGAAGATAAGATCGAAATGTCATTTAACCTCTCACCAACATGGTCTGAGACAAACTGGTACTGTGACTTTATCTTACCTGTGGGACTTGCTGGTGAAAGACATGACCAACACTCAGAAGCGACTGAACCAAAAAGATGGTTAAGTTTCCGTAACCCGGCACTTAGAGTTGCACTAGAAAAAATGGGTTGGAAGCCAAAAGATCCAACAAGAGCTACGTTAGAAGCACACATTAAAGCGGGTCTTGGTGAAGTATGGGAAGAGGTAGAGTTCTGGGCAAACATCATGACGCATTATGTAGATCCAGATGGTTCATTGGGGATTAGAAAGCATTGGGCTTCAAAAGAAGATCCAAGTAGATGTGTAACGATTCCTGAATGGTATCAAGCAGCCTTTGATAACCTGCCAAACCTTAGAAAAGCAGCAAAGGCAGCATATCCTGACTCTAGATATCCTAACTATGAGATGATGAGAGACAGAGGTACTTGGTTAGAGGAAGACAATATCTTTAAACCACAAGAGAGACCACTGAAAAAAGTAGGTGATACCTATATCGCTCATGGGCATAAGTATCATGAAAGTGAAGTAACCAAAGATGAGTTTGGTGTACTTCTTGCTACGGGACATGATGGTAAAGAAACTGCGATCGGTGTAGAAGTAGATGGTGAACTGGTACAAGGTTTCCATACATTGACTAAAAAACTTGACTTCTACTGTGAGTGGTTTAAAGAGTGGAAATGGCCTGAGTACGCTATACCTATCTATCCGACAAATGCTGAAGATAGAAAGAAAATGACACATGTTGTAACACAAGTACACCATGACTTCATGCAAAAAGACAATGAATTTGCGTTGAATACAGTATTTAGATTGCCATACAATATTCATACACGTTCAGTTAACTCTAAGCACCTTATGGAGATTTCACAGAACCATAACCCAGTATGGATCTATACTGAAGATGCGAAGAAACTTGGTATTAAAAGAGGTGATGCAGTGAAGGTAACGATTCAAGATACAGTATCTGGTCTTGAGTCAGGTTACTTTATTGCTATGGCTGTACCGACTGAAGCTACTATGCCTGGTGTACTTGCATGTTCACACCATGCAGGTAGATGGAAACTTAAAAATGCTGTAGATATCCCTGGATTTGAACATAAACTAGGGATTATGGGTGTTGGTGCTCCACTTTATGAAATGACCATGGATGGTAAAGAGGGTACACTCAAACCAACTCAAGGTATCGTAGATGGTATGGATGAGAACAAAAACTCTTGGCAGTTTAAAGAGTACAATAGAGACCTTGACAACATTTGGTGGGATGGTCTTTCTGGTTCATGGCAAAATGCCGTGGCTCCGTCACATCCAGATCCAATTGCAGGTAACCATGCATGGCACCAAAAAGTTGTGATGGAACTTGCAGGGAAAGATGATCAGATCGGTGATATTTATGTGAACTATGAGAACAATATGAAAGTGTACCAAGCATGGAGAGACAAATTAACTCGTCCGCTTGATAGTACAGATACACTCAGACGTCCTCAACATATCAAACGTCCTTGTGTGCCTTTGTCTGACAAAGCATACGCAGTAAACATTAAGTAAGTTTACACTTACTGACATACTTCCAGGCATCTGCTTGGGAGTATCTACATTATACAATTTCCCAGATAATTAATTTTCTTATTACTTATTTATCTTGAAAGTGGTATAGTGCCAAAATATTTAACATGAAAGCAGATGTATAGAACATGGAATTAATGAAACAAGAGATAGAAAACCGTATCGCAATTTATGCTTTGATCTCAAGATTGATGCTGGTAGAAGTAGATGAGACATTTTTAGAGAACATTGAAAAAGATGAGAGACTTTTATCTTTTTTCCCTAATTACAGAGACTGGTCTAAACGCAAGGAACTTTCACGTGCTGACCTTATAGAACAATACTATAATGTGGACTTTACAAACCTCTTTTTAATGCACCTGGTGCCTTATGAGAGTTTCTATACTAGAGATGATCAAATGATAGAAAGTGGTGGAGATAATCCTATTGTTCAACTCTATAATGACTTGGATTTCCGTGTGGAACTGGACACAGCAAGGGTTGTCAGCGCTGACCATATAGGGGTGGAGTTAGAATTCATGTATATGTTATGTGTTGCGCTGCAAAAAGCTTTAGCAGCGGATGACAAAGATGGTATCTGTGAATTGCTTCAGGTACAACGTGCATTTTTAAAAGAACACCTTTTAGAATGGGCACCACTCTTTCTTATCAATGCAAAACGTGAGTCACGAACACCGCTTTATCATGATGGTGCTGAACTGGCTTTAGAGTTCTTGCTCAGTGATTTTGAATATGTGACAGAAAAGTTATCGACATATTGTGGGGATGAAGCGTAGTTTATGGGTTTACATTTTGATGTGAGTGCGTGTGTAAGAGCGACAAGTAAATTTTCTCAGTGTACCAAGTGTGTAGACATTTGTCCAGATTCTATAAGCCTGGTAGACAACCTTCCTAGTTTTAGTTCGGCTACAGGTGTAGAAGCAGCCGCGTGTGTGGGTATCTGTCCTACAGAAGCTTTTGCACTTTCAGATTTTTCTACAACAGAGTTTTTCTTTACTTTTTTAGAATCTAAAGTAAGACTTATCTCACCAAAGTTCAATGTCCCTTGTATCTCAGTATTGAGCGTGGAACATTTGATCTCTCTGGCTTTGGCAAGTGAGGAAACGATCACGATTGATATGAGTTCTTATGATGAAGATTCATTGCTTTTTGAGCATATTGAAGATCGTATAGATGAAGCAAACTTCGTCTTATCGAGTTTTTCTAAAAAACAACTCACTACAAACCATATAGCATCTAAAGAAGTCAAACAAAAGAATGAGCAAGCGCATGAAAATGAAGTTACATCAAGACGCTCATTTTTAGGAAATGCTTCACTTGAGGGTGTTGTGAAACACAAAAAAGCATTTGATGACGCAGTTGATGAAGATGAATTACAACATTTTGAGATAGATGCATCGGTCATAGCCAAGATAAAAGATAAAAATCTGCCAAATAAACGCAAGATACTCTTTACAACACTTAAACGTGCAGAAGTACCAAATGTGTTTGAAATACTTCCAGAAGAAGAAGTGAGTTTCACTTCTCAAAAGTTCGTGGATGAGAGTTGTACAAATTGTCAGATATGTTATCGTATCTGTCCTACCGGGGCACTTTCGTCTGACAGTAAGTTCTCCCTCATACACTTTGATGCAATGCTTTGTGTAAAGTGTCGTTTGTGTCATGATGTATGTGAACCAGATGCGATACAGCTGCAAAGTGGATTTGAGATCAAAGAATTCTTTGAACCTACACAAAGAACACTTGCAACGTTTAACATCAAACGCTGCAATGAGTGTGGTAACAACTTTACCTACACAGGAGGAGAACAGACGTGTCCACGTTGTGCAGTTGAAGAAGAAGAAGCGATGTTCCTACATGATAATGCTAGACGTATGAGAGGGGAAGAAGAGTAATGCAACCACATGAAATCAAACCTGATACAGGACTCTGTACAATACTGGGGTATAATGCCCAAACAGGGTATATGAGAAAATACTTTAACAAGATCATGAAACGCAATGGTATCAATGCGACAGCCATTGCGCTGAACATTAAAGATGAACACTTTGATTTCACTATGGCAAATGTCGGAGAGTCAAAAGTCACGCAAATGATGATTGAAAAAGAGTTTGGAGCTAAAGCCGTACACTATTGTGAAAGTTTGAACAGTTGTGCCCAGAGAGAGGGACGTGTAGACTTTATCGAAGTTACAGATGGAAAAGTCAGAGGATTTTGTCTGGATGATGAGGCAAAAACACTCTATGACAAACCGGAGTTTTTAGATGATCAGATCATTTTTGTTACAAAGATGATGCTTATAGCCAATAGATGGTTTGATGCAAAAGTTAATGTGGATGATATTCCGCTACTAATAGGAGATAAAGAATGAGAGATATAGACGATTTAAGAAAAGAATTTGAAAACTTTAATGAGAAAAATTTTAATGGTAAACAGGCATTTGGTCCTGATGGACAATGTGCTGCTGATGAAGAGGTAGATCTTAAAGATTATCCTTCCTATACAGAAGCACTTTATGCGAAGCTTATCGCTCCACATGTAAGCGGCATTTATATTTCAAGATGGGACATTAAGGATATTGCACTTGCTGCAGGCGATTCTATGGCAATCCATCCACGTAAACGTATGTTTGAGTTACTTATGAAGTTTGCAACGAGTAGAGAGAATATGCAATCTGTACTTGATGCACTTGAAGCACATATGGAAGATAAAATTGCTATTTATACAGAATGTATGACAAAATTTCCAAACTCTGCAGAAGTATTTCAGCCTAAGATAGACAAGGCCAGAAAAACAATGAAGCTTTTTCCTCAAATCATAGAAGAGTATTTCCCGGAATAATTAGAGTTACCCTTATCATACTTTCAGTATAATAGATTATCTTGAAACTGTAAGGTAAACAATGGCTGAAATCAAAAAAGAAGAAGTATTAGCATATCATAAGCAAGGGAAGATAGGCATAGACCTTACTAAACCTTGTGACACTCAACATGAACTCTCACTTGCCTACACGCCTGGTGTAGCGATACCCTGTCTTGAAATCGCAAAAGATGAAAATCTTTCTTTTGAATATACCAATCGCTCTAATCTGGTTGCGGTGATCTCTGATGGCACGGCAGTACTTGGTCTGGGGAACATTGGACCTCTTGCATCTAAACCTGTCATGGAAGGTAAATCAGTACTTTTTAAAAAGTTTGCGAGTGTAGATGCTTTTGATATAGAACTTGATGTTCATACCATAGAAGAGATCGTCACTACATGTAAAGCGATCGCTCCTACTTTTGGGGGAATTAACCTTGAAGACATCAAAGCTCCTCAATGTTTTGAGATAGAAACAAAGTTACAAGAAGCACTTGATATTCCTGTATTTCATGATGACCAACACGGAACTGCTATCATCACGACTGCAGGATTGATGAATGTACTTGAATTGACGGGTAAAAAAGTTGAAGAGATCAAAATAGTAGTCAGCGGTGCAGGCGCTGCCGGTCTCTCCTGTGCAAAAATGTATAAGAGCCTAGGTGTCAAAAATATCGTTGTGTGTGACAGTAAAGGAGTACTTACCACTGCAAGAACAGATTTAAATGAATATAAAGCACCTTTCGCTATAGATTCAGACGCTAAGACACTCGATGATGTGATAGAGAATGCAGACATGTTTTTAGGTTTGAGTGTTGCAGGTGCATTAAGCAAGGAGATGG
>JBFEKK010000044.1:0-6748 GCA_041552675.1 Sulfurovum sp. | reverse complement strand
GTTTCTTATGTGGGATTCAATACAGATGAAAAACCATGGCCTGTGGGTGAGTGGCCAGAGGTGTAGCTAACTGAAAACCTTATGAAATGTATAATTTTATAAGGTTTATATTTCAAGATTATTTACTTGCCATCAGGGCTACATCACTTTCATCTACACCCGACTTATCATTATAAAGGGACATGAGTAGATCAAATATCTTCTCTTGAGTAATAGGTTTTATAAAATGCTCAGAGCTTGTCTTTATATCCTCATCTTCTTCTAAATCAACAGGTTCTCTAAGCAGTACATATTTTAGTGGTGCTCGTTTTTGGGTCTTGGCGATAGTTTCTTTGGTTTTTTCAGTAATAATTGTTTCACTTATGATCAAGATATCATATATAGCCAGGTCATTTCCATGTTTCTTTAATTCATGAATTCCCACATCAACATCATAAAGAAAATATTTAAACATCTTTTTAAGGCTTTGCGCAGTTTTATCATTGGAACAGAGCAGTAAGATCTTTTTCCCTACTACATTTTTATCTGCGAGTCTATAATGACGCCTGAAACCTAATTCAAAATTTTTAAAAGGTATGCTTAAGTGTATATCTGAAATATTCTCATTATCATCAACAATCTTACCACCAAGCATTTCAATGTCTTTACTTACGTCGGTTTCTAAAAATGTGAGAAGCTTTTCTTTCTCAATATTGGTTTCCGGGAGCCTAAAAGATATAAACTCTTCATACAAAAAATCTTCAACAGAAGAAAGAGATAATACAATTTCTTTTCTATTACTATTTTGAAACACAAAAGTGAGTATTTTGCTTAGCAATAGTAACAGGGATTCAGAATCACCCCGTAATTTTCTGGGTATTGTCGAATCCATTTCATAAATCAGTTCGATACTCTTTTCATTCGCAATACTTTTTATAGAAGAAAACAAAGTTGTCAGCACTTTGTTGATGTTGAAAGTATCTTCTATACTCTCTTCACTTAAATCCATTTACCCGCCTCCCCCAAAACCATATATTAAATTGTAGCAATATAAGTTTTATTTAACTTTATATATTGGGAATATAAGATTATTTATCAAAATAATACGCTAATGAACAAACTACTATGAAAAAAGGTTTCAGAGGAGATAAATCAATGTAGTTAGCAAACTTTCTTTATAAGATTTTATCTTCTACTCTTTCATTATGAAAAACAACATATATATGAAGAGCAGATGAATAAACAGTCTCTAAATAAGATTTCAAAGAGAACGGTGTGCTATAATTCGGCAATGATACGATAGAGGATACCAATATGCAACACTATAATGACGAAAAAAACAAAGCAGGTGCCAAAGTACTGTTCATGATCGCACAAATGATAGTGCTTGCTATGGTGTACATCATAGTTTATACTTCTTTTTTAGCTGTAGGGTATGCCATAGAAGAGTATGGTATCAGCCCTGTAATGTATTTTCCTGTATTTATGGCATTGGTTATTTTCCCTATACTACTATACAAATACAGACAAATGTTCAATGCAGGTAAAATGCTGGGTGCCTTTATATGGATGATGGCTACAGCATCGCTGATCATTGTATTGCTTTATGTCTATGTTGCACAGATTGCAGGGTAACCGCTCTCTTTGATACGATTTTTTCCTAAAAAACACCAAAAAATACTCAAGCTTTCTCTGCCCGCAGCGGTGAATTCGCTGCTGGATATGCTTCAAGTGATCACGGACCTTATTATGGTGGGCCGTATTTCTGCTTTTGCTGTGGCAGCAGTAGGGCTAGGATTACAGTCGCTTATGTTCTTATTTGCGATGCTCTCTTTACTCCACATAGGTACTTCAGCGTTACTCTCTCGTTTTGTGGGAGCGGGGCAGATGAATCGAGCTTCGGCAGGACTCTCAACCCTGCTTCATTTTGTTCTTTACATCTCTTTGCCTCTCATGCTCTTATGGTACTTTTTCGCCTCAAATGTCTATGTATGGTTTGGTACAGTACCTGAAGTTATCAGATTAGGTGAAGAGTATGTACAAACGTTGACATGGATGCTTCCATTTGTACTTGGGAAACTGGTTTTTGTTACGGCACTTAATTCTGCAGGAGACACAAAGACACCGATGAAGATCAAGATAGCCTCTATCCTGCTCAACGTATTTTTAAATTATCTGTTTATTTTCGGTAATCATGGATTTCCGGAACTGGGTGTGATGGGTGCCGCGGTAGGTACAGTGATCGTCAATATCTTGGAACTGATCGTCTATATGTATCTCTACCTTAGAAATAAAACACCCTATGTACCTGCTTGGCACTACTCTAAATCACTCTTAAAACGTGCATTAAAAGTGGGTATTCCTGCTTCGTTTGAACGCTCCTTGACATTTGGAAGTTTTATGCTGTTTACGGTGATCATCGCACAGTATGGCACAGAAGTATTGGCAGGATATCAGATAGGGTTGCGGGTAGAAGGATTGGCATTCATGCCGGGCATTGGATTTACCATTGCTGCGATGGCGCTCATGGGACAGGGCTTAGGTGCAAAAAAGCCTGAACAGTCTAGAGAAGATGTCATGCTTGTACTCAAATACACGGTTGGTTTCATGTTCTTTCTCTCCTTTTTTATGATATTTATGCCAGAGAAGATCGTGTGGTTCTTTACCGATGATGCACAGACGATTGAAGAAGCGAGTCTTTATTTACGTATTGTAGGATTGTCACAAATCCCTTTGGCCTATAATTTTGTCCTCTCTGGCGCTTTAAGAGGAGCAGGAGATACCAAGCGAACATTGAAGATCAATCTTATTTCTGTCTGGCTTGTCCGTATCATTCCTGCTTTTGTGTTAAGCTGGTATTTTGAGTCTATCTTGTTGGTCTATATCGCAATGATATCAGATACGTTCGTCAAAGCCATATGGCTCTGGAGAACCTTTGATAAAGGTGAATGGCAGAAAATCAAGGTCTAGTCTATCGTCCTTACATCTAAAAAACTTCCACTCTCATAGTCTAAAAGTTGAGGGAATAGGGCTACGAGATGTTTAGCTGCTGCTTCTGCTGTTTGTATGTCTCCCTCCTTGAGTTTTTTGGCCGAAGGATATATTTCATCGTTCACCTCGTCTATGATATGTTGAACCATAGGTGTATGTATGACGCCAGGTGCCAGTGCGGTAAAATGGATCTCCGGTAACTCTTTGGCATAGACACTGAGTAACATGTTTAGAGCGGCTTTAGAGAGTGAGTATGCACCCCAGCCTTTAGATCCATTCACTGCGGCACCTGAACTGATGCCTACGATCTGTTTTACCTGTGCATGTGCCTGGAGAGTGTCTATCAGTTCTTTGTTTGCCCAGACATTGACTTCCATCACTGCTTTGGCATCCATTAAATCTGTTTGAGAGAGTGGCTTTATTTCTCCTAAGAGACCGGCATTGAGAATCACAATGTCAAATGAGCGGTGTTGAAAAAACTCTTTCAGTGTAGACTGGATCATGAATGTTTCACTCAGATCATAAGGGAAAAAGAAAAAATGAGGATAATGGTCAAGTTTTTTTGGTAGGGTTTTTCCTATGGCATACACAGTGTCACCATTTTCCAAATATTTTGTAGCCAAAGCTTCACCGAGCCCCGAACTCACACCCGTAATCAGTATGTTTTTCATCACTATCATCCTTTTGTAATATATTTGCCATTTTGATATGATATAATTATATCAGAAAGTAAAAGTCTTATGAAACATGATGCTTTAACGGGATTTATTTAATTCAAAAAGGAATGCAATGAGCAATAAAGAAGTAAAAACTTTAGATCAGAGAATTGAGCGTATTTATAAAATGGCAAAAGAACATTTTGGTGAAGTACGTTTTGTAGGGATTAAAAAACATACAAAGATAGGTTGGGTTGCCAAGATACAGTTTGATGAGTTTGAATCTCTTGTTGCTGAAGGTGAAAATGCTGTGGAGGCATTGAAAAATCTACGTAAACGTCTTTCAAGAATTATAGACCGTTACAACATGGTATAAACTTTGAAAAAGAATATTATTCTCATAGGTTTCATGGGCGTAGGCAAAGGTACGACTGCCCGTGCATTTGCAAAAAAATACGGTACATACATCATAGATACAGATGATCTTATAGAGTCCAAAGAGAACAAAGAGGTCAAAAAAATATTTGCTAAAAAAGGTGAAGCCTATTTTAGAGCACAAGAACAGGAAACGGCCAACTGGATAGAGAAATGTGTGACAGGTACGCTTATCTCTTGCGGCGGCGGTTTTTATAAGGTAGATAATCTTAAAAAATTGGGTACAGTCGTGTTACTTGATGCTTCATTTGATTGGATACATCAGCGTTTAAAAACAGCAAAAAACTCTGAATCAAAACTTGCAAAACGTCCACTTTTTTCAGATGAAAAAAATGCTAAGAAACTCTATAATGAACGTGAAAAGGCATATAGAAAAGTGGCAGATGTAATCATCGATGTGGAAAATCTTACTTTAGAGGAACAGATCAAGCAAATTGCTAAAAAATGTAAGGTTTAATGACCTTTTTGTTTTAAGCTCCAGTGATCTAATCCTTTATACGCAGCAGTCAGCAAGCCGAATATAAGCATGGTGCTACCCATGCAGTAGGGTGCCTGTTCTATAAAAGGGGCTGGAGATTGTGAGATGGTAAAAATAGTATATCCCCACACTATAAAAGCGATAAACCCCAGCAGCCGCTTGGTCCATGTGATAAGTAAGAGTGATGTTTCTTTTTTCATATGCTTATTTTATCCAAATTTGATATAATTCCAACAAATAAACTTTGAGAGTATAAATGCAACGATTTGAAACGTATCTAAACGAAAACTTACCAAAAGTACCAAGTTTCCATCCTATCTATGAAGAGGCACTGGGTGTGATGCTGACTGCTGGTGGGAAACGTTTTCGTCCTATGTTGCTTTTAAATATCGTTGATGCCTATGAACCGATGCTCTACAACTCTGCATTACCTGTAGCACTTGCACTTGAAATGTTCCATACCTATTCTCTTATACATGATGATCTGCCTGCCATGGATGATGCAGATCTTCGTCGCGGACATGAGACTTTACATAAACGTTTTGATGAGGTGACTGCCATACTTGCAGGAGATGCACTCAACACGGATGCTTTCTATCTTATCGCTAAAGCACCACTGCGTGCAGATGTGAAAATAAAACTTGTAGAATTGCTTGCACGTGATGGCGGCGGTCGTGGTATGGTACTTGGGCAGGCTATAGACTGTTATTTTGAAAATACACCATTGGATATAGAACAGGTCAAAACATTGCATAAAAACAAAACGGCCAAACTCATCGCTACTTCCATGCAGATGGGAGCGGTTATCGTAGGACTTGAGAAGAAAGAACAAGATGCACTCTATGATTTTGGTATTGATCTGGGATTGTTATTCCAGATACAAGATGACATTATAGATGAGACACAGAGTGATGAAGAAGCAGGTAAGACCACAGGAAATGACAGCGATAAAAATAGTTTTGTCAATCTTTTAGGACTAGAGAAGACTGTCGAAGAGGCAGACAGTTTGGCAAAAGATTTACAAAGACGATTTGAAAGCTTTGATGAGAAGTTGCAAATGGCTTTACAACCCTTGATGAACACATACCTATACAGACACAACTAAAGGAATAACTATGGCAATGACAGAGCAGAACATTATGCGTAAAAAGATGGCAAATACGATCAGATTTTTAGCGGCTGATATGGTACAAAAAGCAAATTCAGGACACCCGGGTGCACCTATGGGTCTTGCAGATATCGCAGTGGTTTTGAGTGAAAAACTGAGCCATAACCCTAAAAATCCAAAATGGCTCAACCGTGACCGTTTGGTTTTCTCAGGGGGACATGCTTCAGCACTGATCTACTCTCTTTTGCATCTTTGGGGTTACGATGTAAGTCTTGATGATCTGAAAAATTTCCGTCAATTGGATTCTAAAACACCAGGTCACCCGGAATATGGACATACGGATGGTATAGAGATCACGACAGGTCCTTTGGGACAGGGTATCGCCAATGCTGTTGGTTTTGCTATGGCAGAAGCGTATACAGCCAACCAGGTAAACTCTGAGACCTGTGAACTGATAGACCACAAAGTCTATTGTCTCTGTGGTGACGGTGATTTACAGGAGGGTATCTCTTATGAAGCCTGTGCACTTGCGGGACACTTGGGGCTTAAAGATATGGTGCTTATCTATGACAACAATGCAATTACGATCGAAGGTGATACAAGTATTGCATGGAGTGAAGATGTTGAAAAACGTTTTGAAGCGCAGAACTGGAACGTGATGAAGATCAACGGACACTGTTATGATGACATTGAAAAAGCGTTAGAAGAAGTACAAATGGCCACTAAACCTACGATCATCATTGCCAATACGATCATCGGTAAGGGTGCAGGTGATATGGAAGGGTCTCACCATACGCATGGTGCGCCTTTAGGGGCTGATATTATCGCGGAGTCAAAAGCCAAAGAAGGGTTTGATCCTGAAGCATTTTTTCAGATCCCTGAAGATGTACTGCTCAGATTCAGATGTGCCTTAGAACAGGGTGAACTTGCAGAGAAAGAGTGGATACACAGACAAAAAGAGGCACCGCTTATTGAGCAGAACGAAGCGTTGGCTAGATTGCTTAACCCCGACTTTTCTGCGATCGAGTTCCCAGATTTCTCTGGAGATAAAGCAATGGCAACAAGAGATTCAAACGGTAAGATCCTCAACGCTATTGCGAC
>JBFEKK010000043.1:0-6764 GCA_041552675.1 Sulfurovum sp. | reverse complement strand
TTTGCATGAGCATTGATCCACTCTATGATCTGAGCAGTGTTATTCAGATCAAGTATATCGATACTCTCTGGTATATCATAGCTTGCAATATCTATAGTGTCATCAATGGCTATGGCTTCACTGCAGGCAAAATAACTTTCGTCGATCTTGTTTCTGAAAACAGCAATACGTGGTAGCGGAAGTGTTTTAAGCCCTTCAACAAGTAGAATATCAAAGTCATTGATCATGGCTACGATATCATCTAATGTCTTTTCTCTGTGTGAGAAGTACGTAGTGCGTGTAGGTGAAGTGACAACCACTTCTGCACCTGTTTGTGAGAATTTATGGCTGTCTTTGCCTTCTACATCAAACTGTGCCTTATCTTTAGGGTCATTTTTTATGATGGCTACTTTACGTTCTTTTATCAATATTTGTGCGATTTTTTCCACGAGAGTGGTTTTCCCACTGTTTGATGGACCGGTAAATGCAACAGAAACTCTTTTACTCACGCATGATTTCCTTGAATGATGATTAAATGAATTATACATCAATCTTTATTGAATGTATGTTAAAATCCATATTAATTACAAGGAGTGCAGATGGTTAGATCATCTTTATCGTTTATAGCCATAGCTCTCCTGCTTGGCTGTACATCAAAACAAGAGACAGATTTGATCCAAGGCTATAGTGAAAAAGTGACGTATCATAAACAGTTACAAAAAACAGAAAAGACACAACTCTATCAGGATGGTGTCACCAAAGTCATGTTAACTGGAACCTATCTCTATACTCCGAATTTTGAAAATAATGATACTCAAGATGAAGTTTTTATCATAGGATTGTATAGGGAAGATAAATCATCCGGAGAGTTAAATTCTGAGGGGAATACCTTAACCCTAAATGGGAAAAGAGCTAAAGAGATAAAATCACTGAGTTTGAATGATGAACGATTAAATGCATTATCTTTTGTGACCCCATGGAGCAGTTATTATCTCGTTACTTTTCCTCATGAGTCAAATAAAAAGATCACACTTGTCTTTGAGAGTAAACTCTATGGAAAAGGTGAATTACACTTCGCCAAAGTGGCGAAATATGTATTGACTAAAGAAGCGTTTTAATCGTAAGTGCTTTTCGTATTACTTTCTGAACTTATCGGTTTCAGAAGGGGAGGCCAGTACTCTTAAAAGTGGAAAGATACGTGTTGTTACACCAAGTTTATTGAGATAGATGACATAGTTTGCCAGTACTTTTTTCCCATACTCTCTTGCTTCATCGTTTTCCATTTTTTCCATGCTCATATAGGGTTCATAAGGACCTCTTCTGAAGTTTTGTTTTTTAGTAATATATCTTCTTGTAAAACCTATTCCTCCATTGTAGGCATAGGCTATGAAAAGAGGATGGTAAAGGTACTTGGTAAGATAGTCAAGGTGAAAGTCTGCATACTCTATAGCCTTGTAGGGATTGAATATCTCATCATAATCTATCTTCTCACCTTTCTCTTTAGCAACATGTTCGATGAGAAATGGCATAAACTGCATCATGCCCAATGCAAAGGAACGCGAGATAGAAGCCGGTACAAAACGACTCTCTTGTCGTGCTATAGCATAGATAAGTGCTTGCCTTTCTGGTGTCATATGTTTCATGGCCTTACGGTAAGGCATGGGGAAGTAAGACTCCGTATAGTTGCAGGCTTTGGCTTTGAGGTACGTATAGATACCTATAGTTTCTTGAGACTTATGGTCATCTGCCAACTCATTCAGGTCAACACCTGAATTCATCTTCTGTTTGACTTTAGCCCAATCAATTGGATCTTCGATATCAAACCCCCATGTACTACTTTTCCAAAGGGATTCCGTAATCGTTTTAGGGTATTTTCCGTTGATAGTGTCAGCTGCCATTAAAGTATAGATATTGACATGACAGCTGTCACGTAAAAGTGCTATGTATTGATCATCTTTTGTACTCAAATAGAGCCAGAAGAGAGACTTGTCTATGTCATAACGCTGCACATAGTTTTTACGAGCTTCCTCAAAATAATCTGCGGCCTGCTTAGGTTTTTTTTGCTGCATCAGAGCAAGCCCATGCTTGAAACTTTTATGGGCCTTGCTTCTTCTTCTCCAGTTTTTGTTTGTTTCTCCGGTTGCTGTTATTTTTGGGAGTTCAACAGTTGATCCAGTTCTATTGTTATAGGCTGTACGAAGCTTCGTGTTGAGCATGCTTGCTTCATAGATGATCTTTTTGGCTTCAGCAGCTGTAGTGGTGGTTTGTGAAAGAAAACGCCAGATATAGTAATCTTTTTCTATACTCTTTGGCATTTTGTGTATCTGTTCGTAGGTGAACTTTTTCGCTTGCAGTGTGGATGTACCCAATGAGAGTACAAGCAGTAATGAAAGAAAAAGAAACTTCACTTTCATCTATTTATCCGAGTACAGCACGCATCATAAAATTATCAACGAGTTGTAGTCCTAAGATCACAACTAGGGGCGAGAGATCAATACCTGAAAATACAACAAATGGCATTTTACGTCTGATAAAGCTCATTACAGGTTCTGTTAAACGGTGAAGTATCTGTACTACTGGGTTATAGGGGTCAGGTCGAACAAAACTCAGTAGTGCAGCGATGATCACGATCCAGATATAAAGATTTATGACCGTATGTAAGGTTTGTACGATGGCGTAGATAAGTGCATTCATGATGCTACCTCCAATAAGTATGGTTTAATAAGTGGATAGATCTCAGAGAGCTCAGGTCCATATTCTGCACCTGTGAGAATGAGTCTCAACGGGTGAAAGAAATCCTTTCCTTGCAGTCCGCTCTCTTTCATAATATGTGCTTTAAATTCGTTAAAATCATCTATCATAGGAGCATTTTGAATGATGTCTTCCATGGTATGCATCTGGGCACTCCATTCACCTTCAAAATTTTTAGGTGCAAAGATAGGTTTGATCTTTGATTCAAGTTCGTTGATCGTACTTGCCTCTTCAAGGTACAGCTTGGCCAGTTTTCCGATCTTTTCATCTGCAAAACCAAAGAGTCTAGAGAGAAGTTTGTCATCTATACGTTTAAGGTGTTCTGCGTTGATAAAACGGAGTTTATCGATGTCAAACTTTGCAGGTGATTTGGAAAGTTTGCTTAGATCAAACCACTCTAGTGCCTCAGGCATGGTGAAGATCTCTGTTGGTGTTTTGTTGCCAAGCAATATCAGGTAGTTTGCGATCGCATCGGGTATGAATCCCTGTTCAAAGAGCCACTTGACCGAGATAGCATCATCACCTGTGCTCATCTTCTTACCTTCTGTGTTCAGAATGATAGGCAGATGTGCGTAGTCTGTCTCCTGCTCATATCCAAGAAGTGTTTTGATGTGCTTTTGTTTGGGTGTGTTTGAGAGGTGCTCCTCACTACGGATGATGAGACTGATCCCTGAGATCATATCATCACATGCACAAGCAAAGTTATCAGTTGGTGTTCCGTCAGTTTTTAAAATGATAAAAGAGTCTACTTCATTGGCCGGAGTCTCAATATCTCCCTTGATAATATCATGGTTGACTATCGGTGCATCTGGAGCCTTGATACGCACGACAAACGGTGTCTTTTCTTCTTTGAGTTTCTTTAGCTCTTCTGCACCTACATATGCACATCGTCCACTGTATCTATAAATGACTTTGTTCTTCTTAGCCTCTTCTCTATCAGCATCAAGCTGCTCAGGGGTACAGGTACAGACAAATGCCTTTTTCTCTTCGAGGAGCCTTATAGCCAATATCTGGTGTATATGGAGGTTTTCACTTTGGTGTGAAACGCTGTCGTGAGGAAGCGCAAACTTCTCAAGGATCTCCATGATCTCAGTATCTTTGCCACTGATGTTTCGCTCTTTGTCAGTATCTTCTATACGTATAATGAAGTTGACATCTTTTTGTTTGGCTACCATGTAGTTAAATATAGCTACACGAAGGTTTTCTATATGCATATCACCAGTAGGTGATGGGGCAAATCTAAGCATGTATCTTACTCCAAAAGTTCTGACTTTATAAGAGTGTTATTATAGTGGGTTTAATTTATAAGTATGTTAAAGAGCAATAGGTTTATCTATGCTTTTTACTTTGGAGAACTTCTCTCGTTACTTAAGCGCTCATTTCTATTTCAGTCAAAACGCTTTATCTAAGATGTGATAAGCTCTAATTGGATAAAATACAACTTTAAAATCAAAAGGTTTAATAATAATGAGTAAGAGCAAAGATTTTTTACGTACTATAGTCGAAGAGGACTTAGCATCAGGCAAGTATAAAGAGGTTCATACAAGATTTCCTCCAGAGCCTAATGGTTTCCCACATATTGGACACGCCAAATCTATCGCCATAAATTTTGGTATTGCACGTGATTATCATGGTCGCTGCAACCTTAGAATGGATGATACCAATCCAACTACAGAAGACACGAAATATGTTGAAGCACTCAAAGATGCTGTGCAGTGGCTTGGATTTGAATGGGATAATAGTGTACGTTATACTTCCGATTACTTCCCTGAACTATATGATTATGCTGTTACACTTATTAAAATGGGAAAGGCGTATGTAGACAGCCTAAGTGAAGATGAGATACGTGAATATCGTGGAACGGTTACAGAACCTGGGAAACGAAGTAAATATGCCGAACGCAGTGTTGAAGAAAACTTAGACCTTTTTGAAAGAATGAAAGACGGTGAATTTAAAGACGGTGAACACGTCCTTAGAGCCAAGATAGACATGAGTGCGGCCAATATGAAAATGAGAGATCCACTTTTATATCGTATCAGACACGCACACCATTATAGGGCAGGAGATAAGTGGCATGTTTACCCAATGTATGACTTTGGTCACTGCTTGTCTGACTATATAGAGGGCATTACTCACTCTATCTGTACATTAGAGTTTGAAAACAATAGAGATATCTATGATTGGGTATTAGATGAACTTAATCTAACACCACCAAGACCTTATCAGCATGAGTTTGCAAGGCTCGCTATCAACTATACGGTTATGAGTAAGAGATTGCTTTTAGAATTAGTTAATGAAGGAAGAGTTAGTGGCTGGGATGACCCTCGACTTCCAACCATTGCCGGATATAGAAGAAGGGGGTATACACCAGAGTCTATTCTAAACTTCTGTGATCAAATAGGTATAGCTAAAGCAAATTCAACGGTAGATGTTTCCCAGTTAGAGTTTTGTATCAGAGATGATCTCAATACAAAAGTACCACGTGTGATGTGTGTGCTTGACCCACTCAAAGTCACCATTGAAAATTATGAGGGTTCAGAAGAACTTGATGCTCCATACTACCCGCATGATGTGCCTAAAGAGGGTTCAAGAAAGATACCTTTTTCAAGAGAGATTTATATTGAGCGTGATGACTTTATGGAGAACCCTCCAAAAGGTTACTACCGTCTTACACCAGAGCAACCAGTGAGACTTAGACATGCTTATATCATCACTTGTAAGGAAGTGATTAAAGATGCTGATGGCAATATCATAGAGATCAAAGCAGCGTATCATCCAGACTCTAAAAGTGGTTCAGATACTAGTGGTATCAAGGTTAAAAGTGCTATCCAATGGGTAGATGCTTTCCAGTCTAAAAGCGTTGAACTAAGACTCTATGATAGATTGTTTAAAGATGAAGCCCCTGAAGGGTTAGAAGATATCAATCCAGACTCTTTAAAAGTGATCAAAAATGCGCTTATTGAGCCTGCTGTGATAACAGACAAACCTGATGAGAGATTCCAGTTTGAAAGACAGGGGTATTTCTATGCTGATCCTATTGACTATACCGATGAAGCACCTGTGTTCAATAAAATTGTCGGTCTCAAAGACTCTTGGACTAAAAAGACAAAAGCAGAGGATGGAGCACCTAAGAGTGATCGTAAACCTCAAGCTAAAAAAGTACAAATAGATGGTGAAGTAGCCCCTATGAATGAGCACGAACAGGCACTGTTTGACAAGTACACGGGTGAACTTAAACTAAACAGTGAAGTGGCTAATACACTGGCGCGTGATGAGAAACTATCCCATTTTTATGAAGAGGCCCTCTCTGTACTTAACAGCCCTGTAGGTTTAGCTAACATTGTGGCAAATGAAGTAGCAAGAGAGTTAAAAGAAAAGCAAGTCAATGAACTCAAATTTAATGCTGCACAAATATCTGAGCTTGTTAAGATGATTGATGATGAGACCATTTCAAGTAAAATTGCAAAACAAGTATTTGAAGAAATGGCTAAAACAGGCGAAGATCCAACACAAATAGTTGAGTATAAAGGACTTGTTCAAATAAGTGATCCAGCTAAAATTTTGCCTATCATTGATGAAATCATTGCAAAAAATCCAGACAACGTCGCTAAATTTAAAGCAGGTAATACTAATCTTTTAGGCTTCTTTGTCGGGCAAGTACTAAAAACCACAGGGGGGAAAGCAAACCCAAAAGTAGTGAATGAACTTGTAACCGAGAAGTTAAAGTCATAAATTAACCAATACAACTAGTTCAATAACCTTTATATTGAGAACTAGTTACCCTCGTTACACCACTTCTTAGCTGTAACAAGATAATGGTATATCGGTGTAGAGTCAGTACGCTATCAAGGATGAATATGAATAATGCAATAGACTTAACAATTAAACCACAATATATCAAAAATTACAGGAATGGATATCCCTTAATTTCAAAAGACTTTATTGTTGATTGGAACAAAGTCAAAGCAGAGGGAACGATCGTTAATCTACTTGATGATAGAAAAAAGTTTATCGCTAAAGGATATTACGGTATT
>JBFEKK010000042.1:0-6787 GCA_041552675.1 Sulfurovum sp. | reverse complement strand
TCATCGAAGTTGTGCAGTGTAGCACGGCTTACCATCGCACCTTCAATATTCACAGGTTCGATCTCGGCTACAGGTGTTACCACGCCCGTACGTCCAACTTGCAGAGTGATCGCATTGATCTTAGTGACTTTCTCGACTGCGGGGAACTTATAGGCACACATCCACTTGGGAAACTTCACCGTGTATCCAAGTTCCTCCTGTTTCGCCACCTCGTCGACCTTGAGTACCATACCATCCATCATCATCGGTATCTCATCACGTTTCTCGATAAGCATACGATAAAAGGCTTCAATCTCATCGATACCCTGGCAGTCCTGTGCAAATGGCGGCTCCAAAAATCCAAGTGTATAGACATAGTCCATTTTCTCAGAGAGCTTTCGATGTTCAAGAGAGTTCTCCCCTAATCCCCAAGGATAAAAAACCAGCCTTCTTTTAGCGGTAATTGAGCTGTCAAGCTGTCGTAAACTTCCTGCTGCCGCATTACGAGGGTTGGCAAAGAGGCTCTCTCCTTCTTCTAGTCTCTCTTCATTGATCTTCTCAAAATCATCTTTACGTATCACCACTTCACCACGTATCTCTATCTGACCCTTATAATCAATACTTAAAGGTACAGAACGAATGGTCCGTACATTATCGGTTACTTCTTCACCTACTACACCATCCCCACGCGTAATAGCACGTACCAACTTTCCACCCTCATAAAGAAGGTTCATACTTGCACCGTCAAATTTGGGCTCACAGAAGAACTCACACTCTCCTACATTCTTTTCTACACGTTCAAGCCACTCAACTACCTCATTACGGTCAAATACATCTTCCATACTCCACATACGTTTGATATGCTTCGCCTTGGAAAACTCGCCGCGTACCACACCTCCGACACGTTTTGTAGGAGAGTCCTCTGCCACATCTGAAGGGTTCTGTATTTCATAGTCCAAAACTTCATGATAGAGTCTGTCATACTCGTCATCAGTTGCAATAGGATTATCTTCAACATAGTAAGCATGTGCCCACTTTTTAAGGAGTTGAATCTTTTCTCGGTATTGTTCGTTTGTCATTGTTTATAGTTTACTTTCTCTTTTTTTCCATCAAATTTTGGAGTCGTATGCAAGATATATACATCTAACAAAGCTTTTACTCTGGCTAAATATTCTCTGGCTTTCATCCTATATGCAGCAGTTGTACCCGGTATATCTTTTGCCATAAACCCTATAACTTTTTGTCCTTTGGCTTTGGCTATGAATAACGCTCTTTCAAGGTGAAATTTCTGAGAGATGATTATATAGTCTTTTAAATCAAAAATCGCTTCAGCTCTCACCACAGAATCCAGTGTTCTCACTCCTAAAGGATCAAGGGTAATATACTGGCTTGGAACCCCTGCTTTTATCAGATCTTTTTGCATCTTGCTTGTTTCATTATAATATTTTGTACTGTTATCTCCGGAAACCACTATAGCTTTCACTTTGCCTGCTTTAAAAAGTTCTGCTGCTGCACGTATCCGGTACAGGTAAAAATAGTTTTTCCCGCCGCCTATCATATATTTGGCTGTACCTAGCACCAAAGCTGCTTGTTTGACCGGGATTTTCTTGATATTACTATAAAGATATGGTTCTGCTTGTTTTGAGATAGACATATCTATGACAACTAGGGCTATTATTGTGACCAGTACAACCACAAGAATCCACTTAAGTATACGTACCACAATCTTACAGCATCTCTCTCAAAACTGCTAAAGCCTGTTGATGCTCAGCCACATCATGACAACGTACGATCGAAGCCCCATTCTCAACAGCTTTAAGGTGGATTGCCAAGGTTCCCGGTAAGCGTTCTTCTGTTGTGGTAGCAATGATCTTATTTATCATTGATTTTCTACTTGCACCTACCAACATTTCACAGCCAAATACTTTAAAGTGTGCCATGTTTTTGATCAGTGTGATATTGTGTTCCAAAGTTTTACCAAAACCTATCCCTACATCCAGAATGATATTTTCTCTATCAAGTCCCAGTGCTTCACACTTACTTATACGCTCTTCAAAAAAGTCGCTGACCTCAACCATCACATCATCATAAGCTGGGTCTTTCTGCATGGTTTTGGGCGTACCTTTCATATGCATAATACAGAGTTTCGCTTCATATTTCACTGCGAGTTTGATGATCTCTTCATTACTTGCCCCTGTAATATCATTGATGAGAGTGAATCCACTGTTGAGTGCATATTCTGCGACATCTGGCGTAGTGCTGTCTATGGAAAAAGTTGCTGTTTCATACAATTTTTCAGACTTTATAATGTCACAAATAGATTTGATACGTGCTAACTCTTCTTCTGTACTCACTTCATCTGCACCCGGACGGGATGACACCGCACCAATATCTATGATACTTGCACCACTCTCTATCATGGTGTTGATCTGGATGATGGCATCCTCAGCCTTAAATCTACTTCCGGCAAAAAAACTGTCATCGTTCGCATTGATCACACCCATGATCTGAGTAGGATAGTTTTTGATAGACAGAAATTTCTTTAGTTCCGTAGCGACTGTTTTGAGTCCAAAAGGCTGTGCCAATTCTTTTTTAGAAAGGAGTTCCATATGTTTTCTTGTCCCAATAAGGATACAGTCATAGGTTGGTTTTTCGCAAAGTATCACTCCACTGGGTACAGCAAGTTCGGCACCTATACTCAGTGCATCTTGTTTGAGTATGTTTGCTGCTGGTGTTTTAAGATCTTTGATGAAGAAGTAGAGAAGTTCCATCTTCTTTACCATAATACCGACACCACCACTCTCTACATTGAGTGCTTTCAGGGCTGCTTTTTTATCTGTGATATGTCCAAGTTGATATATTTTCATAGAGCCCCCTATTGCTTATGCGTGTATTTTACCGTTTTTTTCTAGCCAGAAGTTTCAAAAGAAGTGTATTGAGTACAAATTGAGGTGGTGACCCAACATCCAAAGCAATAAAAGCATTTGAAAAGAGTGTTAGGGTCTTCTCATCTAAGTTATAACCTTGTGAGTGTATAGCTTCTTTGCTGATCCGTTCAACTAGCTCTTTCATCGCTTTGGCATCAGTACGTTTATGGGTTTGTACAAAATCATATACCGTAGCCAAAGAGAGTTGACCTAAATCCAAATCCAGTTTTTCTTCTTCTTTATCCTGTGACAGTACCATGATAGGTAAACGTGAACGAATCGTATCTAGGATCGTTGCTTTACTGGGTGTGATCAGAATAAACTCTTTTTTAGGTGGCGGTTCTTCTATCACTTTTAAAAGTTTGTTTTGTACCACAGGAGAAAATGTTTTTGCTGCAATAATGATGACCGTGGTCTCTTCACTGGCCATATAAGCCTTTTCTATCGCCAATTTCGCATCTTCAACTAAAAAAGTATCTTCTTTGATGATTTTTACAAAACGCTCATTTTGTTGCAGTCCTTCGAGCTGGATCACCGTGTCATCGATATCGCTGCTGATGATCACTTGGCTAACTAGTCTCATAATTCTAAGTCTATGTCCCCGAAAAGTGCTGCTGAGAGTGTGTTGTCAAAAAGCTTGAAGAGCTGTAAAAGTTTAATATCCAGTAAGGCATCCGAACTACGTAAGGCGAAACTGTCTTGGACCTCTTCATCCATCACCCATAAAAAGCTGTTTTCATTTCTGTAAGCGAGTTTCGTGTAAGGGTGATCTCCCTTGCCGATATACCAAATATAATAGCCGTTCGGATAAGAGATATCCAACATATCTTCAAGAAGTTGCAGGTCTTGTGTCGATTTCATCACATGAAGATGAGGGAAACAGCTTGATAAAGCATAAAAAGGGAGAAGTGGTCTGTTTTTTTTCAGATCATTGATATTGTTTAAAATATATTTAGCAAACCATTCATGAGATTCATCGGTAATGACTAGAGCCGTTTTCCCCTCAATACTTTGAGAGACAGCACTTTTAGCTAAAGGTGCCCACTCATAACGGTACTCTTCCATCCACGAAAAAGAGGACTCCTCTTCACGTATGGTCTCCAGTGTCCACTTTAATAGCTGTTGCATTACTCTACTTATCTAACTCATACGCTTCATGAAGTGCACGGATAGCAAGTTCACCATACTTCTCATCTATAACCATAGAGACCTTTATCTCCGAAGTAGATATCATCTGTATGTTAATGTTATTCTCAGCAAGTACAGTAAATGCTGTAGCAGCCACACCAGAGTGAGATTTCATACCTACACCCACAACCGAAACTTTACATACATGCTCATCAAAATCCATACCCTGAATATCATGGTCAAAACTTTCCATCAGTTTTTTGGCATTTTCATGTTCACTTTGCGGTACGGTAAATCCAAGATTTGTTGAACCGTCAGTCCCCATATTCTGAATGATCATATCTACATTAATGTTCGCCTCTGCTAACATTGTAAATATCTCTGCTGCAATCCCTGGTCTGTCTGAAACACCTCTAAGTGTCACTCTTGCTTGGTTTTTGTCAAGGACAACACCACTCACTAATACTTCTTCCATACTATTGCTCTCCTTTGTGATAAGCGTACCTTCATTGTCGCTAAAACTACTTTTAGCGTATAGTTTTACATTAAGTTTTTTTGCCAATTCTACTGAACGGTTCTGTAATACCTTCGCACCCAATGACGAAAGCTCTAACATCTCATCATAAGAGATAGTGTCAAGCTTCTTTGCATTGGGTTCAATACGTGGATCTGTGGTGTAGATACCATCTACATCAGAATAGATCTCACACTGGTCTGCTTTCAATGCCCCTGCCAACGCAACAGCAGAAAGATCCGAACCACCACGTCCCAGTGTCGTGACTGAGCCATCTTTGTTTATGCCTTGAAAACCTGCAACAATAACGATCTTACCCTCACCTATCGCATCGTGCATTGCAGATGGATCTATGGACTCGATACGTGCATAGGTATGGGCATTATCTGTCACGATACCCGCTTGACGTCCGGTCATGGCCACTGCATCATAGCCTTTTGACTGCAAAGCAATAGAAAGCAGTGCAGCCGTGACGCGTTCTCCTGAACTAAGTAGCATATCCATCTCTTTTTTTGCAGGATTCTTCGTAAAATGCTCTGCATAGCCTATGAGTTTATTGGTTTCACCGCTCATCGCAGAGACAACGACTACAATGTCATTACCATCTTTTTTTGCTTTTGCTACACGGTTGGCTACATTTTCAATACGATCTAAATCTCCAACGCTTGTACCACCATATTTATGTACAACTAACATCTATATCAAACCCTCTTCTATAAAATAATCGATCACTCTACGATAGACTTTACGTTTAAAGTAGGTCACCTTTTTAAATAACTGTTCATACTCTACAAACTCATACTCTTCAAACTCAGGAATATCATATGCCTGTAAATTGATGGTCGCACTCTCTTTTAGGCGTACCAAAAAATATTTTTGTGTCTGCCCGTCAAAAGGGTATGTTTTACCTCGTGATGTTTTGGGAAAGTCATACGTGATCCATTCTGGAAACTCTCCTAGTACTTCTACATTATCACAGCCTATCTCTTCCAACAATTCCCGTTTCAAGGCATCTCGAGGTGTTTCACCTTCATCGATACCTCCTTGAGGAAATTGCCACGCATTCTTGATATCACTTCGATGTGCTACAAAAAACTCACACTTGTCCGGATATTTGGAAGAGAGTATTACAGCTGCAACATTGGGCCTATAGCTCTTTTTCTTTTGCATACTTTTACTCATTTCACTATCTAATTAAATAGGACGCAACAAAGCTAAAAATCTTCTATTACGTTAGCACTGTGCTTCCTTCCTTCAAAGAAAGCTAAAGAGATGAGTCTCTTTTGATAATCAGCACTAAATTGTATTTTTACTCTAAATCTACTAAAGTTTATCGATACATTCCTAATTTTCTGATATTATTCTATCTAAACTGCGGTTACAAACATTTGAAAAGTGAGAAAACTATTTGCTAATTTATCTTCATATCCCCTACTGTGATTCTAAGTGTCACTACTGTAGCTTTAACACCTATGTCGACAAATTTGAAACCCAATCCAAATATATGAAAGCCCTCTATCAACAACTCATTTTTGAACTCAAACGTTTTGATGTTAAACCGCAAAGTATAGAAACACTTTTTATAGGTGGAGGTACACCTTCAACTGTAAACCCTGAACTCTATACTCCCATTTTTGAACTGCTTCATCCCTACCTGAAAAAGAATGCAGAGATCACAACAGAGGCAAACCCGAATTCTGCCGGTAAAGAGTGGCTTGAGGGTATGAAAAAGCTTGGTGTAAACCGTGTCAGTTTTGGGGTACAAAGTTTTAATGCACAAAAACTCAAAGCACTGAACCGGGCACATAATCCACAACAGGCCAAAGAAGCCATTCATTATGCCAAAGAACTAGGGTTTGAACATCTCTCTTTGGATTTGATATATAACTACCAGGGTGACACAAAAGAACTGCTTTTAAATGACATAAAGGAAGCTTTTTCTCTGCCCATTGATCATATATCTGCCTATGAACTTACCATAGAGGACGGTACAAAGTTTTCAACGACCCCTGAGGTGAGGCAGGAAGATGAAGATCTTGCTTTTTTTGTCACCGATGAGATAGAGAAACGAGGCTTTAAGGCCTATGAGATCTCAAACTTCGGTACCTACCAGAGCAGACATAATAAAGGGTATTGGGAACTCAAAAACTATATAGGCGCAGGGGCCGGTGCCGTAGGATTTTTAAAAGACAGACGTTACTATCCTCAAACAGATATCGAAGCCTATGTTGCAAATCCG
>JBFEKK010000041.1:0-6805 GCA_041552675.1 Sulfurovum sp. | reverse complement strand
TGCTACATCATCTTTGTGTGCATCTGGTACAGATTTGAGTACGATATAGGCAAAAATTCCCTCTCCTTTGAGCTCATGCGGTTTACCCACCACTGCCACAGCAGCTACATTGTCATGCTTTTTGATCGCTGCTTCTACTTCAGCTGTACCCATACGGTGTCCTGATACGTTGATCACATCATCTGTACGACCGGTGATCGTGATATAACCATTTTCAGCATAGATTGCACCGTCACCTGTAAAGTATACTGCTTTACCCTCTTTTGTCACGTCACCAAAATAAGACTTTTTGAAACGTTCATCATCACCCCATACACCACGGATCATTGAAGGCCAAGGGCGTGTGACACACATATATCCGCTTTCACCCTCACCTACTTTTTCACCTGTTTCAGGATCGAGTATCTCAGCCATGATACCTGGTAACGGAAGTGTTGCACATGCCGGTTTGATAGGTGTTGCACCAGGAAGTGGAGAAACGATGTGACCACCAGTCTCAGTCTGCCAGTATGTATCTACGATCGCACACCTGCTTTGCCCTACTTCTTCATAGTACCATTTCCATGCCGGAGGGTCGATAGGCTCTCCTACCGTTCCAAGTACCTTAAGAGATGAAAGATCATATTTAGCGGGTTCTTCTTCCCCCATTTTATGCAATACACGTATCGCTGTTGGCGCTGTATAAAATTGGTTAATTTTATGTTCTTCTACCATTTTCCAAGGACGACCTGCATCAGGGAAGGTAATGACACCTTCAAACATGACGGTGGTCGCACCCATAGCAAGTGGTCCATATACGATGTAGGTATGTCCAGTGATCCAGCCGATATCCGCTGTACACCAGTAAGTATCATTTTCTTTCACATCAAAGACCCATTCCATCGTCATTTGTGCCCAAAGAATGTATCCGGCTGTATTGTGTTGTACACCTTTTGGTTTTCCTGTACTACCAGAAGTATAGAGTAGAAAGAGAGGATCTTCACTCTCCATAGGTTCAGCATCACATTTACCGGCTTTACTTTGAATAAGTTCGTTGTACGAGTAGTCACGTCCTGCCACCCATGTAACATCTTCATGGTTTCTCTCTACCACTAACACTTTTTCAACCGGTGTTTCACCTGTAAGTGCTTCATCTACTACAGGTTTTAGCATATATGGTTTTGTTTTTCTGTATGCGCCGTCTGCAGTGATGACGACTTTTGCCTCAGCATCTTCTATTCTATCACGGAGAGCTTCTGAAGAGAACCCACCAAATACGATAGAGTGAATCGCACCGATACGTGCACATGCCAACATTGCATAAGCAGCTTCAGGGATCATCGGCATATAGATGACAACTCTATCACCTTTTTTTACACCGAAATCTTCTTTAAGAAGGTTGGCAAACTTATTTACATGATAAAAAAGGTCTAGATAGGTAATGACCTGCTTGTCACCTCTGTCACCTTCGAAAATAATCGCTGCTTTATTTTTATGTGTCTCTAAATGACGGTCTATACACTGGTGAGCAACGTTTAGCTTACCGCCATCGAACCACTTCACAAATGGTGTATTTGACTCATCTAATACTGTATTATACGGTTCGAACCAATCTATCTTCTCATCTGCATATTCTTTCCAAAACCCTTCATAGTCATCAGTCGCTTTTTTGACCAAAGTATTGTATTCATCCATACTTTTTATTCTTGCATCTTTTGCAAAGTCTGGGTTTGGTTGATAGAGTTCTTGTAACATTCTTTCTCCTATAAAATAATTTATTTTAGTCTCGTTGTATTTTTTAATTTAAGATAGATCAAAGCCGTCATGATAGCATCGTTCAATGCATCATGGGCCTGAAGTTTTGGTAAATCCAAATCTTCCAAGATCGTATCAAATCGCAAATCTATGTTTCCCTGAGGGATGGTTGGGATCTTTTTGTCATAATAGATCGCCGACACCTCTTCTTGTCTATTAGGCAAAGTAATGCCATACATCGGTTTGATATATTTATTTACCATAGCCACATCAAATTCAAGATAGTAACCTGCTAAGGGCCTGTTTCCAATATAGTAAAGAAATCTTTCCATAGCCTCTTCAATTGGAATTGCTCCATAAAGGTCACAATTCCGTATCTGGTGTATAGTAATACTCTTATGGTCGATATCTTTATCCTGATTGATATAGATATGTATCGCTTCATCAGTAAGAATTCTGTTACCCTTTATTTTGACTGCTCCAATAGAAATAATATGATCAGTTTTTGGATTAAGACCCGTGGTCTCACAATCAAAAACAACTATTTCATCTGTATGATGTTCATCAAATAAAAATGTAAATCGTTCATCCTTTAGATTTTTGAGGTTCCATTTCTTCTTTAATGACGTAAACATTTAACCTACTATAGAGAGATGAAAGTGATAACTCACCATCTTTTTAAACTTGTTAACCGTTTTCAGTGCCTCTTTGAGAAGATCACGTTCAAGTTTTCCTATGTTGACCACGGAGATATAGTTATCTATTTTCTCCCCTTTTGCCAGCTGCTCAAGCTGAGAATGAAGTCTCAATGTATTGAGTATTTCCAGCGCCTCCATCAAATCAGTTGCATCTTCTTTACTCAAAAAACCTATATTGTTAAGCTCTTTGATACGTAGTGTTGTATTGGTTGCTCTGATCTTATGTTCCAAAGCCAATGAACGTACACCATGAATCAGTGCAAAAAGCGCACCTTTTTTAATGTCTATTTCATTTTTGTGTTCCTTGTCATGAACAAATTGAGAAAAAAGTCCCAGTGGAGATTCAAAAGTCTCAATCGCTCTTGCAAAGTGCATCATCACTGAATTGTTTTGTTCTACTTTATGAAAAAGGTAATCAATCAATTCAGTATGAAGTGTTTTCTTGCCTGCAACAGGTGTTGAATCAAAGAAAATGGCCATATCTAGAAATTTCTCATAATTTGGCTCTTCTATCCAATCATAGATATCTTCTTTGTAGGATTCGATCGGTTTGCACCACTTTGGATTGATCATCATAATATTACCTTCGCAACGTGGAAAACCTATTGCATCAAGTACTTCGATAAATCTCTGTGTCACAGATGCTGCATCCTCTGGCATAAAACCTTTCTCAAAGATAAGTGCATTATCCTGGTCTGTTCTAAGAATCTGTGAAGCACGCCCTTCACTTCCAAGGAGGATGAGTGTACATTTGTCATGCCATGCATGCGGAATGATCATTTCAAAGAGCTTCGTATACATTTTTCTGTTGATCTCAGAGACCAACTTGGCTATATACCGGCTTTTAACACCTTTTTCATGCAGTGCACCTATCATGACATCCAGACGTTTGGCTGCAGCAACCACATTCTCAAGCTTTTCTGCTCTCTCCATCTGGACGGTAATGAGATGAGACTGATTAGAAAAGAAACTCAAAAGATCAACAAGTTCAAGTATGCCTAGAACATTGTTCTCTTCATCTACCACAGGAAGGTGTTTGATACTATGTTCTGTCATCAAGAGTAAAATGTTAAAAAGGCGTTCTCCATTTCTAATGGAGATGGCAGGATACGTTTGTATCTGTGAGATATTTTCTAAACTTTTTTCCTCTTTTTGAAGAATATAGTATCTGAAATCTGCATCTGTAACGATCCCGTACCCTTCGTCATGTTGAACCAATAGACAGCTTGCACCCTCTTCATCCATACGCTTCAGTGCTTCAACGATAGGAACATTTGGAGCAATGACATATCCTTTATGCAAAATAGATTCATCTAGCTTTGCTATCATCATGTCGCTCATAGAAGCATATTCTTTCTTCTCTTTAAGCATATCGATACGTTCTACGATACTTGAAAAGAAATAATGCTTAAAATCCTTATTGCTTTCACAAATATCCAGGAATGATGCTTTAGGAATTTCAAAACATATCAATTCTTCTGTCACTTTGTAATCATATGCGGAAGGTTGATCTTCAATGATCTCAATACCGCCAAAGATATCATTTATGTGATACATATCAATATGTTCTTCATTGTCATCAAGTACTTCAACGATACCTTTTATAACAACAAAAAGATTTTGAGGGATTTTGTCTTTGCCTAGCAGCACTGTACCGTTAGGATAATATGCAATTTGTGCATCACTTTCAATACGGTCGCACTCTTTTTTATTTAAGAGTGTAAATGGTGGATATGTCTTTAAGTTTTCAAATAGTGTTATCACTTCAATTTCCTATGACCAAGGCGAAAACGCCTTGGAAAATGTTCATTAGTGGGCTACTGCTCCATTAGATCCAATACCCGTTTGACATCTAATATCTTGAGCATCAAATTCATCAATACATCTTTGTGCATCATCAGATTTATCTGTAATTGAGAAGAACCAGATAGCTATAAATGCCATTGGCACTGAGAATACTGCCGGGAATTTGTAAGGTACAATCGCTGTCTCATTACCCAAGATCTGTGTCCAAACAACTGGACCAAGAATAACAAGTACAAGCGCTGAGATCAGACCAATGTACCCACCAATTACTGCACCTCTTGTTGTTAACTTCTTCCAGAAAATTGACATAAACAATACTGGGAAGTTAGCAGAGGCTGCAATCGTAAATGCCAGTGCCACAACAAATGCGATATTTTGCTTTTCAAAGGCAATACCAAAGAAGATAGCAGCAATACCGATGGCGATAGTCGCCATTTTAGAAACGTTCATCTCTTTTTTCTCATCGACTTTACCTTTTGCAAATGCATTCGCATAAAGGTCATGAGAGATTGCAGATGCACCCGCAAGTGTTAGACCAGAAACAACTGCAAGAATTGTAGCGAATGCAACAGCTGAGATAAATCCAAGGAAGTAGTCTCCACCCACTGCGTGAGCTAGCCATACTGCTGCCATGTTGTTCATACCTTTAAGTGTTACACCATCGGCTGCTAAGTAAGAACCTGCAGGATCCCCAAGTACAAGTACGATCGCACCGAATCCCATGATGAAGGTAAGTACATAGAAGTACCCGATCAAACCTGTTGCAACAAATACAGATTTTCTAGCCTCTTTTGCATCTGCAACCGTAAAGAATCTCATAAGGATATGAGGAAGACCCGCTGTACCGAACATCAAGGCAATACCAAGTGAAATGGCTGAAACAGGATCAGAAACAAGACCACCAGGGCTCATGATCTCTACACCTTGTGAGTGAATCTCTGTTGCTTGTGTAAAGAGTGCATCAAAACTGAATCCAAACTTTGCCATTACCATGATTGACATAAATGTAGTACCCGCAAGTAATAATACCGCTTTAATGATCTGTACCCACGTAGTAGCAAGCATACCACCAAACGCAACGTAAAGAATCATAAGAATACCGACAAGTACAACTGCAAACTCATAATCCAATCCAAATAAAATTTCGATCAATTTACCTGCACCGACCATTTGAGCAATAAGGTAAAGAATAACAACAGAAATTGAACCCAATGCAGCCAAGATTCTTACAGGCTTTTGCTTTAATCTATAGGCAGTAACATCTGCAAACGTATATTTACCCAAATTTCTAAGCTGCTCAGAGATCATAAAAAGAATAATTGGCCAACCTACCAGGAAACCGATAGAGAAGATAAGACCATCATACCCTTTAAGGTAAACCATACCGGTAATACCAAGAAAAGACGCTGCTGACATGTAATCACCTGCAATTGCTGTACCGTTTTGTGTACCTGTGATCCCGCCACCTGCAGTATAGAAATCACTTGCTGATTTTGTTCTTTTTGAAGCCCAGTAAGTAATACCTAGTGTTGCAGCAACAAAAATAAAGAACATTACAATAGCAGGCACATTCAGTTCTTCAGCTTTTGTACCTTCACCCAAATCAGCTCCCGCTGCAAATGCAACTGTCATAGAAGCAATCATAAATAGAGATAAAATTCTACCTAACATTAGTTCATCCCCTTTTCTATATCATTTTTAAGGTCATTTAAGAGCCCATCAAATTCACCGTTGGCTCTTCTTGTATACACACCTGTCATTACAAATGCAAAAACGATAATAGCAATACCGATAGGTATACCCCATGTAGCCATACCGTCTGGGCTGATTTTAGTTCCCAATGTTTCTGGGCTAAATGCAATAAATAAAATAAATGCATAATAGACCACTAACATAATAATGGTTAATGTCCAGGCAAACTTACTTCTTGTACCTACAAGTTTTTGGTACTTAGGACTGTTTTTAATCTGTTGTACTTGTTCTTGTGTCATTTTTTCTCCTTTTTGTTATGATATAGCACATTATTTAATATACTATAATTTCTAAAATTTATTAAAAGTTATAGTTTACGATAAGTCTATACTCATCCCAGTCTAAACCATTTTTGAAATCTCTTGGGTAATTTGCTCTTGCTCTTAAGTTAAGACCTTTAACTGAAGCGACATTATATTGAACATCCCAACCAGATTCTGATGCAGTCCATGCTGTACCTGGTGCATAGCTATTCGTTGCACCGATATCATATTCTGTGTAATATACAGAAGCTGTAACATCTTCACCAATTAGTTCGTTCAACTTATATGTTCCAGCTACTTTCCAGCTATCAGTGTCAGAGAAGAACTGATGTCTTGTTACCATACCTTGTGTAAATGCCGGCATACCACCCCATGGAGTAAGAATACCAGTAATTGGGCTAGTTGCATCACTCTTATCTGTTTGAGAATAAGCTGCATAAGCACTTAATGCACCTGAAGCTGCACCTAGTTTTACACCCCAGTAGTTACTATCAACTTTACCTGCCAGTGCATCACCTACATCACTTTGATTAATGTATTGTGCTGAAGCGT
>JBFEKK010000040.1:0-6807 GCA_041552675.1 Sulfurovum sp. | reverse complement strand
GCAGATCTACCTTGATCGTTTGATTGGTGACAAACGTAGCTGTGGCAAGTACGATGACCAGTAGAACGAGTACAATGTCTATGAATGGTACGACATTCATTTTGTCAAAGCGTTCACGTCTCATTATGCGTTTGAATCCGGTGCTATTTCCCATCTGGCCAAGATCGTATCTACTCTTGTAAGCAGTGCATTGTAAATGACAGTTGCAGGAATGGCTACAACCAGGCCGGCTGCGGTAGCTTTAAGTGCGAGAGCTAAGTGCTTCATGATCTCACCAGGGTTGATCGTGTCTTGTTGGTCACCTATGATATAAAAAGTAAGGATAATAGCAAGTACAGTACCAAGCAATCCTATATAAGGGGCATTTGAACCTATAGAAGCAATGGTTGCCAAACGTTTTGAAACGTCAAGTTCCAAAGCGGTTTTATTTTTATAGTCTGTCAGTTTGACCCCACGGTAGAAAAGTACTCTCTCAATAGCAAATGCAAAGGTAATAAAACTCAAGAAAAAGAGTAATCCTATGATCCCATAATCTATGATATCTTTTAGTTGTTCAATTGGCACTATTTTTCCTCATATATAAATTTAGTCTGCATTATATAGAATATAGTGTTAAAACTATGTTAAATCCATTTTAAGATACCTAGCGTCGATTTTAAGCGCTTTTTAGCCTTTTTATTTAAGCCGATGTTAGATACAATCAATACAATTTTTTACACAACAAGGAAATGCATGAGCGATCTGTTTGAAGAGCAACAAAATACGGGACAAGTGTTAATCGAAGATAGTATGAAGGCCAGCTATCTTGACTATTCTATGAGTGTTATCATAGGTAGGGCATTACCAGATGCCAGAGATGGGTTGAAACCTGTACACAGAAGAATCCTCTACGCAATGAATGATCTTCATCTTGCACATAGAAGTCCTTATAAAAAATCCGCACGTATCGTCGGTGATGTTATCGGTAAGTATCACCCGCACGGTGACACCTCAGTCTATGACGCACTTGTACGTATGGCACAAGACTTCTCTATGCAGGCACCGCTTGTAGACGGTCAAGGAAACTTCGGTTCAGTTGATGGTGATAACGCTGCAGCGATGAGATATACTGAAGCGCGTATGACAAAGATCGCTGAAGAGCTTTTATCTGATCTTGACAAAGACACCGTAGACTTTGTACCAAACTACGATGACTCTATGCAGGAGCCTGATGTACTCCCTTCACGTGTACCAAACCTGCTTCTTAACGGTTCAAGTGGTATCGCGGTTGGTATGGCTACGAATATTCCTCCACATAGACTCGATGAGCTTATCAATGCCCTTGTATCACGTATAGACAATCCGGCTTCTACCGTAGAAGATATGATGAAGATCGTACAGGGGCCTGACTTCCCAACAGGTGGTATCATTTTTGGACGTAAAGGTATTACAGATGCCTATACGACAGGACGTGGACGTATCAAAGTACGTGCGAAGACGCATATAGAGCAAAAAGGTTCTAAAGAGATCATTATCATCGATGAACTTCCTTTCCAGGTCAATAAATCAAGACTCATAGAAAACATTGCACAACTTGTGCGTGACAAACAGATAGAAGGTATCTCTGAACTTCGTGATGAATCTGACAGAGAAGGTATCCGTGTGGTGATCGAGCTTAAGCGTGATGCGATGAGTGAGATCGTTCTTAACAACCTTTTCAAAAGTACACAGATGCAAGTGACGTTCGGTATTATCATGCTAGCGATCGCGAACAAAGAACCAAAAGTCTTTAATCTTTTAGAACTGTTCGACCTTTTCTTGAAACACAGAAAAACAGTGGTGATCAGAAGAACGATCTTTGATCTTGAAAAAGCAAGAGCAAGAGCACACATCTTGGAAGGTCTCAAGATCGCTGTGGACAACATCGATGAGGTGATCAAGATCATCCGTGCCTCTTCAGATGATGTAGAAGCCAGAGAAAGCCTTATGTCTCGTTTCAAACTTTCAGAGATTCAGGCAAAAGCTATCTTGGAGATGAGACTTAGACGTCTTACAGGTCTTGAGATAGAGAAGATCGAGAATGAGTTAAATGAATTGCTCAAACTCATCGCAGAACTTGAAGCTATTTTGAAGAGTGAAGAGAAGATCAATGTGATCATCCGTGAAGAGCTTGTAGAGATAGGTGAAAAATACACAACACCACGCCGTACAGAGATCGTAGATGACTATGATGATATAGACATTGAAGACCTTATTCCAAATGAGCCAATGGTTGTGACTATCACACACCGTGGATACATCAAACGTGTACCGGTGAAACAGTATGAGAAGCAACATCGTGGTGGTAAAGGCAAGATCGCTGTAACGACTTATGATGATGACTTTATCGAGAAGTTCTTTACGTCAAATACACATGATACACTCATGTTCGTAACAGACAGAGGGCAACTCTACTGGCTCAAAGTCTATCGTATCCCAGAGGGGTCTCGTACAGCTAAAGGTAAAGCAGTAGTGAACCTTATCAATCTTCAGCAAGATGAGAAGATCATGGCGATCATCCCTACCACTGATTTTGAAGCGGATAAAGGATTGGTATTCTTTACCCAAAATGGTATCGTGAAGAGAACAAACCTCTCAGAGTATTCGAACATCAGATCTAATGGTGTAAGAGCGATCAACCTTGATGAAGATGATGCTTTGGTAGAAGCGAAGATCGTCAAACCAGATACAAAATGGCTCTTTGTTGCAACGAAAAAAGGTCTCTGTATCAGATTTAAAGTAGAAGATGCAAGAGAGATCGGTAGAGTGGCACGTGGTGTGACTGCGATCAAATTTAAGATAGAAGGTGACTACGTTTGTGGTGCCACGACCATAGAAGATGAGAATGATGAACTTCTTATGATGAGTGAAAAAGGTCTTGGTAAACGTACAACTGCGAGTGAATATCGTGAACAGAACCGTGCGGGTAAAGGAGTTATCTCTATGAAGCTTACACCTAAGACAGGTGATGTCGTGGGTGTAGTATTTGTAGAAGATGACAAAGATCTGATGTGTCTGACCAGCATCGGTAAGATGATACGTGTTGATATGGAAACCATCCGTAAAGCAGGACGTAATACTTCAGGTGTGAAGATCGTCAACGTAGATGCAAAAGATAGAGTGGTAAGCATTGCAAAATGTCAAAAAGAAGAGACACCAGATGAAGACAATGGTGAAGAAACAGATAATACACTAGGATTAGAATAGCGTGAAAACATATAACGTAGCAGTAGTGGGTGCAAGTGGTGCCGTAGGTGAAGAGCTTTTTAGAGTCTTGGAAGAGGTAAACTTTCCTGTAGGAAATCTTTTGCCTTTGGCAAGTGCAAAATCTGCAGGTGAAACGATTGAGTTTCAAGGGAAAGAGTACAAGATAGAAGAACTGACGGAAGAAGTATTTGAAGGACGTGATATAGAGATCGCGTTCTTCTCAGCTGGTGGTAGTATCTCTGCACACTATGCAAAGTATGCAGTAGAAGCAGGTGCAGTAGTCATTGACAATACATCTAACTTCAGAATGGATCCAAAGATACCACTTGTTGTACCTGAAGTGAACCCTGAAGACATTGCACTCTGGAAAGCTTCAGGGATCATTGCTAACCCTAACTGTTCTACCATTCAAATGGTACAACTTCTTAAGCCTCTTCATGACCTTTATGGGATCAAAAGAGTAGATGTAAGTACTTATCAAGCAGTGAGTGGTGCAGGTAAAAAAGGTATGGAAGAGCTGGTACGACAAATGCAGGCTTTCTTCAACTTTACACTCGATGATGCAAAAGTAGAAGCCTTTGCTCACCGTATAGCACTGAATGTCATCCCACATATCGATGTGCCTCAGGAAAACGGTTACACGAAAGAAGAGATGAAAATGGTCAACGAGACCAATAAGATCATGCACAGCAACTTTGCAGTATCTGCAACATGTGTACGTGTACCGGTTCTAAGAAGTCACTCTGAGTCTATCACGATTACATTTGAAGAGGGTGTAGATGTGGATGTAGATAAAGCAAGAGAAGTATTGGGTAACTTTGAAAATGTTAAGGTCATAGATGATATGTCTAAAAATGAGTATCCTATGCCATTGACTGCAACAGATACAGATGAGACCTATGTAGGACGTATCAGAAAAGATATCTATGCGAAGAATATTTTACACCTTTGGGGTGTAGCAGACCAGGTAAGAGTAGGTGCTGCGACCAATGCAGTAAGAATTGCACAAAAATGGATAAAACTAGAGGAAAATGCCTAATGTTGGAATCATTATTTGAAGGGGCGATCTGGAGAAGTAGATTTATCGTACTGTTGGCAGTTATTTTTGGTTTGCTTGGGGCGGTCATACTTTTTGCTGTAGCTTCGCTTGATATTTGGCATGTGGCAACACATACCTTTCATGTGATCACGACAGGGGCACATCCTGAGACTTTCCATGAAGATATCGTTGCAGGTATTATCGGTGCGGTAGACCTCTATCTGATCGCCGTAGTGATGTTCATTTTCTCTTTTGGGCTTTATGAACTGTTCATCTCAGATATTGATGAGGCAAGTGGAAAGAATGGCAGTAAATTACTGGCTATACACTCTCTTGATCAACTCAAAGACAAGATAGCCAAAGTCATCGTGATGGTTTTGGTCGTAAACTTTTTTCAAAGGGTTTTACACACCAGTTTTGCAACACCGTTAGAGATGCTGTATTTTGCACTTTCTATTGCAGCATTGGCAGTAGGATTATATTTTTTAGGAAAAGTAGGTAAATAATAGAGAGACCGTAAAAGGAACTGCTTCCTTTTGCTTCGCTGAGACCCTTGAGGTCACTAAAGTCCTTCTTGTAAAAAAGAAGAGAATTATTTTAAGGAAAAACAATTGAGTAAAATATTTGTAGACGCATGTTTAGGTAAAGATACACCATATACTCCTGTGTGGATGATGAGACAGGCAGGGCGTTATTTACCAGAGTATATGGCAGTACGTGCTGAAGCAGGAAACTTTCTTAACTTGTGTCATGATCCTAAAAAAGCAGCAGAAGTGACGATTCAGCCACTGGATATCGTAGGTGTGGATGCGGCTATTTTATTCTCAGACATTCTGGTTATTCCTGATGAAATGGGTATGGACTTGAGCTTTGTAAAAGGGGAAGGACCAAAATTTTCTGATCCACTTACATCACAAGAAGATCTGGACAGACTCATTGGTGGTGAAGAAGCAGCAAGTAAACTTACCTATGTCTATGAGACGATAGAACTTCTCAGAGAACAGTTAGATGCAAGAGGAGATGAGATAGCACTGATCGGTTTTACCGGTGCTCCATGGACTTTGGCAACCTATATGATAGAAGGACAGGGAACAAAAACATATAACATTTGTAAAAAAATGATGTATTCTAACCCTGAACTGCTTCACAACATCCTTAGAAAAGTCACCGATGTCGTGAAGCTTTATATGGAGAAGCAGATACAAGCGGGTGTAGATGTCGTACAGATCTTCGATTCTTGGGCAGCAGCGATAGAACCGGGTAAATATGACGAGTTCTCATGGAAATATATGGTTGAGATAGCAGAATATCTTAAAGAGAAGTATCCGCATATTCCTGTGATCATGTTCCCTAAAGGTGTTGCAGCATTTATTCAAAGTGGACAGGTTTACGGAAACTTTGATGTCTTCGGTGTTGACTGGGGAACACCTATGGCTATGGCCAAAGAGAAACTTGGAGACAAGTACGTACTTCAGGGGAACATGGAGCCATGCAGACTCTACTCCAAAGAAGCAACGACAGAGTGTGTAGAAGCGATCCAGGAAATTATGGGTGGTAAAAGACATATCTTTAACCTTGGACACGGCATCCTTCCAGATGTTCCGGTAGAGAATGCAAAACATTTTGTAAGTGAATGTCAGAGGGTAAGTAAAAAATAACCCCTGAAAGGGCATGATGAAGAGAGAACATTATCACATTGCAGTAGAAGAATGTGAACTTGGGATAGTAGGACACAAAGTGTTTGTTCGTCTGAAAGATATTCCGATGTATCTCTCAAAACATACCAAAGACAGTATACGAAACCGCTATAGCCACTCTGTTGAAGTAGGGTTGAGTACAGAGTATATGCTCAACCATCTCAGCGCACAGCTTGGAAGTGACGTAGACCTCAATTTTTTCAAGGTTGGAAAGATCGTAGGGCTTCTACATGACATCGGTCATACGGCATTCAGCCATGATGGTGAGACTATCTTAGATAAAATGCTTCAAAAGGCTTCTGCCTCATCCAGTAAACCTCTCAGATTCAATGCAAACCTCAATAACTTCAGGCGTATCCTCAAGTATGGATTCTATGATAACTTGCCAGAAGATGTAAGAGAGTATGCGTTTGCTTCTTTGGTAAAACGTGTCCATGAACTTGAAGAGTATCCTGAGTATCTCTATCTAAAGACGTATGTTCAAAATGCCATCACATTGGAAGAAAAGTACCTTCACTCCAAAGGTATTTCTATCCAAAACACGACAGGCAAAACCATACTCTGCCAGACGATGGATCTGGCAGATGAAAACAGGTACCGCGTGACAGATATCATCGATGCGCTCAATATCTACTCCAAAGCAAAACTTCAAGAGATTTTGCTACGTTCCGTCAAGAGTGAAGTGCGGGTGAAAGATATACGTAAACTGGTCTATTTGAAAACACTGAGTGTGCCTGGCTATGAGACTCTGCACTATGATAAGATGAAGATCAAAGATCTGCTTATGGCACTGCTGAATCGTTCAAGCAATGCCAAAACGGAATTTCAAAATACCATGAACAGTAT
>JBFEKK010000039.1:0-6813 GCA_041552675.1 Sulfurovum sp. | reverse complement strand
TAGTGGTGTCAAGAGAGGGACTTGAACCCTCGACCTCCGGCTTATGAGACCAGCGCTCTAACCAGCTGAGCTACCTTGACATCTTTGTGAAGAGACGGAATTTTATCTAAAGATACCTTTATTGTCAATGAGTATAAGAAAAAATCACAAAAAAAAGAGAAAAATAGATATATAACACATACTTTAGTCATATTAACTAAACTTTATTAAATAATTTCAAATAACCATCTTGACTTTTTAACAAAAAACCATTACAATGCACCCATAAAAAATTATTAAAAAAAGGAGAAATTTATTATGGCATTTAAACCACTAAAAGATAGAGTTCTCGTAGAACGTGAAGAACAACCGAACACAACAGCATCTGGACTTTACATTCCCGATACAGCTAAAGAGAAACCTTTGGAAGGTAAAGTAATCGCAGTTGGTCCAATTGCTAAAGAAGATGGTATCGGTGTAGGTGATACGGTAGTATTTGCAAACTTTTCAGGTATGGAAATTACTATAGAAGGTAAAGAATATCTTATTTTACACAGTAAAGAAGTCTTGGGACTTATCAAATAATTATTAACTATTAAGGAACAAACTATGGCAAAAGAAATATTTTATTCAGACAAAGCAAGAAGCGGACTATATGAAGGTGTTAGCAAATTAGCTGATGCAGTAAAGGTAACTATGGGGCCAAGAGGTCGTAATGTACTTATACAAAAAAGTTATGGTGCACCACATATCACAAAAGACGGTGTGAGTGTTGCCAGAGAGATAGAGCTAAAAGATAGTCTCGAAAATATGGGTGCGCAACTCGTAAAAGAAGTAGCAAGTAACACAGCAGATGAAGCTGGTGATGGTACAACTACTGCTACTGTACTTGCGCATGCTATCTTCAAAGAAGGTCTTAGAAACATCACTGCCGGAGCAAATCCTATAGAAGTTAAGAGAGGTATGGACAAAGCATCTGCTGCGATCATCGAAGAACTAAAAAAGATTTCTAAAGAGGTCAAAGATAAAAAAGAGATCGCTCAAGTTGCCACTATCTCTGCAAATTCTGATGAAACGATCGGTAACTTGATCGCTGAGGCTATGGATAAAGTAGGGAAAGACGGTGTTATTACGGTAGAGGAAGCTAAAGGTATCGATGACGAGCTTGAAGTTGTAGAAGGTATGCAGTTTGACAGAGGCTATCTCTCTCCTTACTTCGTTACAAATTCTGAAAAGATGACTTGTGAAATGGAAAATCCTATCATTCTTTTAACAGATACAAAAATTACTTCACTTAAAGACCTTGTTCCTATGTTAGAGCAAGTACAGCAAAGTGGCCGTCCTCTTCTGATTATTGCTGATGATCTGGAAGGTGAAGCACTTGCAACACTTGTACTGAACCGCCTTAAAGGAGTGCTAAATATCGTAGCAGTGAAGGCACCTGGATTTGGTGATAGAAAAAAAGAGATGCTTAAAGATATTGCTACCTTAACGGGTGCAACGCTCATCACTGAAGAGCTTGGACTTTCACTGGAAAAAGCAACTTTAGCTGATCTTGGTCAAGCTGCAAGAGTGGTTATCGACAAAGACAATACAGTGATTGTTGACGGTAAAGGTGATAAAGATGCTGTGGCTGCTAGAGTCAATGAGATCAAAACACAGGTATCTACAACTACAAGCGAATATGACAAAGAGAAACTTCAAGAAAGACTTGCAAAACTTTCAGGTGGTGTTGCTGTAATTAAAGTAGGTGCTGCAACTGAGACTGAAATGAAAGAGAAAAAAGACAGAGTTGATGATGCACTTTCTGCAACAAAAGCTGCTGTGGATGAAGGTATCGTTATCGGTGGAGGGGCAGCACTTATCAAAGCAAGTCAAGCCACTTCACTGAACCTTACAGGAGACGAAGAAGTAGGTGCACAGATCATCCTAAGAGCTGTATTTGCTCCTATGAAACAAATCGCTCAAAATGCCGGATTTGATGCAGGGGTTGTAGCAGATAAGATCGCTAACGCATCAGAAGAAAATCTAGGATTCAATGCTGCGACCGGAGAATATGTTAATATGCTGGAAGCAGGTATCATAGACCCGCTTAAAGTGGAACGTGTGGCACTTCAAAATGCCACTTCAGTTGCATCTTTACTTCTTACCACTGAGGCTACAGTTTCAGATATACCAGAAGCACCGACACCACATTCGGCTATGCCGGACATGGGTGGTATGGGTGGTATGCCAGGGATGATGTAGTCTCCTGGTTGTAACCACTGCATGAAATCTTGCCAGATCGTTATGCCTAACGTTCTGGTCTTACGCTACCCATTATCTAAGCAGTTTTTGAAACTCAAAGACAGGTAATGGTTTTGAAAAATGATACCCTTGCATATAATCACATCCATAAGAAGCTATCATATCAACCATTTTTTGATTTTCAATTCCTTCAACCACTATTTTCATCCCTAATGTATGTGCCAACTCTATGATCGCTTTTACAATTCTTTGATCATCTTCATTTGTTAAAATATAATCTACCAAACTTTTGTCAATTTTCAGATTATCTGCAGGAAACTTTTTTAAGTATCCAAAAGAGGTGTACCCCGTACCAAAATCATCTAAGGAAATACCCACACCTAACTTTTTCAATGCAAGAAAGTATCTCACCGTCTCAGACTCATTGAGCATGGCTATACCCTCAGTGATCTCAAACTTGATACAATCTGGATTAAGCTGATGCTCGCCAAGTTTTCTTTCTACATGTTGAACAAATTCACCTGTATTGATTTCTAGCATGGATACGTTAATAGAAACCTCGATCTTCTTAAAATTAAACAGTTCCCAACGCTTTTGCTGTTTAAGTACTTCATCAAGTACAAATTGACCTAATTTAACAATAAAACCTGTTTTTTCCATTAAAGAGATAAATACATCTGGAGGGATCATACCATATTGCGGATGCTTCCATCGGATCAGTGCTTCGGCGGCTACAACTTCCTTATCCTGGGCCCGAACAATAGGTTGATAGTAGACTTCAAATTCGCCTCTTTTTAAGGCACCCGGCATATCGCCATGCAATCTTAATTCATCATAGGCCGCTGTGAATTTTTCAGGTAAGAATATGGTTATGTTATTATCACCTTCTTTTTCTGCTTCCGCCAACGCTTTATATGCATGATCAAGTAAGAGACGTATATTTCCACTATCGGGATATATGGCGATACCTGCTGAAACGGTCAAATGTAAATTTACACCATCCATTTTATAAAAGGATGCCAATTGCTTCTGAATATCTTCTACAAACATTTTTGCCTCTTCTATAGAGTGCAAGTTCGTTACTGTCAGTAAAAAATGATTATCAAAAGTATGATACACCGATACATTTACATTGATCGCCAACGTTTCCAAGTATTTAGCAAATTTTTTGAGTACATCATTGGCCTGTTCATCTCCTATAATCGATCGTAACCTTGAAAGATTGTCTAAACTCATAAGCATTAAAGCCAGTTTATTTTTTTCTAAATGTGCTTTAGAAAAAAAGGCCGGTAGATCATTATATACTTGTAATTGATTGGGTAAATGTGTAAGTGGATGTTTAAAGTCCGCCGCAGTGCGTTCTTTTGCTTTGCTTAGATCTTGTATCGATATAACATCACACAATACGCCCTTTGGCATTTCCATCATGATCGTATCAAAATATACATTCACAGGTATCTCATCATCGGCTGAAATTTTTAATGTAACATGAGGATATGTATCCACTTTGTTTTTAGATGTGATACGATGCTCTTGAATAAATTGATCTAACCCTAGCCACTCCTTTTTTACTTTTAGTTGAGCCGTGCTTTTAAATGTTTTCAATAAAAAATCACTTTTGAGCTCTAGCAGTCGAACCATGGAGTTACTGGCATACATCACTTTATTTTTAGGAGAGAGAATCAACACAGCATCCTCAGAAATATCAAATGCTTTTTGAAAAACCTTTAGGTTATTTTCAAGCATTGTTCTTAATTTCTTTTGTTGTCTTGAAAGTAAATAGGTATAGAATACAAAGAGAATGGATAAAAGCACTATTGCCATTGTTGCATACTCTTCCCGTGTTATTTGAGCTATAATGTCTTGAAGTCTTCCCAATATGCTATCCATCCCTTAACCCTACAGGTATTAAACTAAATTATATTATACCAATATTCAAGCTCATATTTTACTTAAACATAATGCTTCTATACGTGTATTGGCATCTTGAACCATAAATGTTTGATCTACTTCAATGGCACTCAGTTCAATGGTCTTGTCCTCTACAGATATTTGTGCCCACCCTTTACGGCACTGCAGTTTAGGGTCATTCATCCTTAATTTTTTATCTATATACTCTAAATACTGGCTTTTTTGCTCCAATATAAAAACCATATTCTGCCTATACTTTTTGTACATTTCAGGTAAATAAGAAGAAAAACGCTCTAACTTATACGTAATGACTCTCTTAAATTCATCTTCTAAACGTATAAATTCCATCTGAATCTCTTTGAGTTGTCTGCTGGGTGAACTACGTAATAATATCTCTTCTGTATGTTTTAATTCACGTACAAGATGGTGCAGCTTTTGATTCATCACATAGGTAAATCGTTCGCTGAGCTCATTCAAAGTATAGAGTATCTCTCTCATATCAGGAAGTATCATCTCCATCGCAGCACTCGGAGTTGGTGCACGCAAATCTGCTACAAAGTCACTTATCATCACATCCACTTCATGTCCAACGGCACTCACTACCGGCGTTTGCATAGCAAAAATAGCATCTGCTACAATTTCTTCGTTAAAGCTCCACAGGTCTTCTGCACTTCCCCCTCCACGCCCTACGACTACCACATCAACGCCTAAACTATCTGCATAGTGCAAAGCATTGGCTATCTTAGCGGCTGCTTCATCTCCCTGTACCAAGGTATCGACTATCACAACTTCCAGTAAAGGCCAACGCTGCTCAATAATTTTCAACATATCATAGAGTGCAGCACTCTCTTTTGCTGTTACCAATGCAATTTTTCTGATATGTCTAGGAATGGATTTTTTTCTTTGTGTATCAAAGTATCCCTTTTCCTTTAACCGTTCTTTGAGCTGTTCATAGGCCAAAGCCAAAGCACCCTTGCCATAAGGTTCAACATGCACAGCATAGAATTGATATTCACCTCTAGGGGTATAGACTCCTACTGAACCTTCTATGACGATATGCATCCCTTTTTCTATACGAAATTTTAATTTTGCAACCGAAGAGCGCCACATTACACATTTGATACTGCTCTCTTTATCTTTAATGGAAAAATATATATGTCCTGAAGTATGATAGGTGACTGACGCCACTTCACCTTCAACAAGGATATGCATAAATGTGGCTTCAAGCAGTGATTTAATTTTTGTATTGAGTGAGGAGACACTCATCATTGATTGACTCATGATACTCCTTTGTTTGATCTATTCGTTATATTTTTTGTGCAACGAGAAGGGTCGATATACCCATAGAGAAAGATTTGATATATTTCATCTCAAATCCAGCTTCTTCCAACTCTTTGGCTAACATTTCAGTTGTCAAAAACTCTTCTATCGATTCCGGAAGATATTTATATGCTTCATAATTCTTGGAAATAAGCCCGCCTACACGTGGTAGTACTTTTTTCATACCAAAATCAACTACCTTGTCTACAACACCACTTCGATCTTGTTTTGTAAACTCCAAGATCACTACAATACCGTTTGGCTTTAATACACGGTTGAATTCTTGCAGTGCCTCTACTCTATCTACCACATTACGAATACCGTAAGAGATAGAAATAACATCTGTACTCTCATCTGCTATAGGTAGTTTCTGTGCTTTACCTTCGATAAACTCTGCGAAATCCACTTTTCCTTTTGCTACTTCAAGCATCCCTACAGAAGGATCAATTCCTACATATTTTTCGATGTTTACGCCATTCTTCTTGGCTTGTTCTTTCCAGTAAATTAACAGATCACCTGTACCCGTAGCTACATCCGTAACTTGTGTTAACTCTTTTTTACCCAGTACCTCAAATGCTTTATCACATCCTTTTTTACGCCACTGAATATCGATACCAAAACTTAATACCCTATTCGCCAGGTCATAGGTTGATGCGATATCATCAAACATTGTGACAATTTTTTCTTGTTTTTCTTCTTTATTTGTTAATTTTTCAATGCCCAATTTGTTTGCTCCATATCATCAAATCTATATCTTTTTTATTTTGATGTAGAAAATGTAAATTCATAGTTGTATTATAGGTTAAATTATTCGTAGATAGCTTAGGTGTTTGGTAAATAAGGATCCAATCTATCTTCTCTTTGAGTGCTTCCAACATTCCCTCACCACCTTCCACCATTACAAAAGAAGGTGTATTTAAAAAATCCAATGAGTTGATAATCTCTACACTCCTGTTCTCAATACTAAAAAGTGGTATCTCTCTATCAAAATTATCTTCTTTGGCATAGATCTTGACATCAGGTGCCTCTGCTTCAATAAATCTACAATCCAAAGTAGGCCTGTCTTCTCTAACAGTATTTCCACCTATCAACAAGGTATCACACACTTCTCTTAACTGATGGACATGGGTTAAGGAAGCTTTGGAACTCAAGTAACCTCCCCCAATACGACCATTGGTTGTCTGTGCCAGCTTAAAAAGTACAAAAGCTTTCTTTTGCCATATGAGAAAAGGCTCTATCAAGGCTTGACAGCCCTCTTCAAGTACACCTACACTCACATTTTCTAATTGCTTCATACCGCCACCATGCCCCTCTATAGGATCTTCTATACCTATCACTACCCTGTTTAATGCAAGT
>JBFEKK010000038.1:0-6815 GCA_041552675.1 Sulfurovum sp. | reverse complement strand
GTATGATCCCACACTGTCCGTATGACCTTCAATGATAATTTTATCGAGGTGCGGCTTGATATTTTCATTGCTCACCAAGGTGCCAATGTACTCTTCAAATGCTTTTTTAAGCTCTACTTTCGCCTCAGGCTTCAGAGTTGCATCTCCGCTTGCAAAAAGTATGTTAGAAGCCAGTCTGAGTGATCCAGTCTTTTTGTCTATATCGATGTTATCACCCAATGCCTCTTTCAGTGCAGCCACGACTTGGAGCTTGATACCTGTAAGTGATTTGATCTTTGCCTTTTGTGCCTGAAGATTTGCCACCAACTCATCATACTTTGTTTTCTTTTCATCAATAGCATTCAGAAGGGTTAAGAGTTTTTCATCTTTTATTTTTACGGTATCCTTCGTTTCACTCAATTCATTAGAGAGTATCAGTACTTTCCCTTCATAGTCTTTTAAACTTTTTGTCGTTTTATCTAATTCATCTTTGTTTTTATCCAGTAGATTTTGGACGATGACAATTTTATTGCTAAGCAGATCCTGTTTTGCATTTGCCTCAAGTAACAGTTTATTCAGCTTGTCTATTTCAGATATTTTAAGCTTGAACATTCTTTCATTTTCAGCCAATCGTAGCTGGTCTCTTGCAATACGTGCATTTTTAAGTTGCAGTTGTTTTTCAGCTTCGGTTAATTTGATCTTATCGTCGGCTATACGTGCATTTTGAAGGGTAAGCAATCTCTCTTTTTCTTCTACAAGTGCTTGACTTTTTGCCAAAGAATTATTCAACTTAGTCAAAGTATACTCTTTAACATCAAGTGTTTCAGATAGGTTTGAAAGCCTCTCTTCTTTGGTGTGCAGATCAGCTTTCAATATAACAGATTTTGATACGATCGCCCCAATAAGTAAAATGAAAACAAAAAGTAATCCTGCCATCAAGTCGGCATATGATATCCAGAAATTGCTTTCTGCGTTCGTCTTGTCGTTTCTAAACATCTTTTTACTTTTCTTGCTGTTTTAATGTAGCCATGTTTTCAAGTATCTGTTGATTTTGCTCAGAGATGATACGTCCAAATTCTGAAAGCTTTTTAACAGCCTGTCCAAGTTCTTCATCTATCTTCTCAAAAGTATAGTCCACTGAACCATCGAAACGTTCCATAGATTTTTGAAGATTTTGAGCATTTTTATTGAATCCTTCAATATTTTTTTCCATCGCAGCAACGGCATCAACACTTGCTTGTCTGTGATGAATATTCTCAAGTGTATCACGCAATTCTGAAGAGGCTTCCTGCATATGTACAGTCAGCTTTGTAAAACTGTTTGTCGTGTCATGGACTATCGTTGTGAAATTTTTAAGATACTGATCATTCAATTCTTTAATAAAGTCCATATTGAATGTCTCTTTAAGTGTCTGAACGATCTGTTGGTCTTTAAGCTCACTCTGCATATGCTCATGCTTGATCAACTCTGATCTTTTCCAAACACGTTGACCATAAAGTTTTTCTAGATCGAAGATCTGTTTGTCTACTTTTGCAATACCTCTTTTTTCAAAGTATGTCCAGATAAGAGAGAGCATAATACCGTAGATAGATGCATAAAATGCTGTACCGATACCCGAAAGCAGTATAGAAATTTCACGGTCAAGTGCACCAAGATCTTTTACTGTAAAATCAGGCATAGACAATGCAATAGCAATAAACGTACCCAAAATACCTAGCATAGGAAAGACAGACGGTGCTACACGTGCAAAATTATCATTACGAATATCCTGATAGTACTCAGTAATAAAGTCTTTAACATGTAAGGTAGATTTAGTCTTACCCATGATCGTTAATGCATTTTCGCGTAATGCTGCCTGAAGGTTCTCTTCCATATTGGCAAAAGATCCCTTCATATGGCACACTGCGTAATTTGCATTATGTCTTACAAAAGATACAAATACAACAAATATAAATGCCACAATCCCCAATGTATGCGTCTCTACATTAACAGGGAATATACCCAAATAAGCAAGTACCAATCCTACCAAAAAAAGAAAAGGTATCAATAATATTGCGAAAGAGTGTGAAGTACATGGAGTTGAATTTATTCTGTCAAATTGTTGCATAAAGAGCATCCCTACTTAAAGTTAATTAAGGCATTATATCCAAAATCTTTAAATGAAAGTATAGAACACTTTTATAGCCATTTTTAGAAAAGTCCTGAGGCACGATATTGATATTGTAGTACCGTATCATCGCGATTTTTCTATCATAAATGCAACTTCATTGACATTGCAATGATCAAGATACTCACTGTTATAGAGCATTATCTCACCATTGGTTATAAAAGTGAGAATTTCATTGTTTCGATGAGAGAAAATCTAACAGATTACTCCACCGCCAATGAGCTTGTCATCTTCATAAAATGCAGCTATTTGTCCTTTTGCCAGTCCAAAGACAGGCTCATCTAACATAACTTTGGCTTTACCATCATTGATGCTAACATGACAAGGTACTGCAGAGGTACGATAACGAACTTTCACCATACAATCAAACTCTGTAAGATCTTTAAAAAGGTTGATCTGTTTGACTTCAAACTCATTCTCTTCGAGTTTTTCTTTAGTGCCTACAACGATCTGATTTGTTTCAGGTTTAATGTCAATGACAAAATGTGGATCATGTGCGCCATTGACAAAGAAACCTCTACGTTTTCCTATCGTGTAATGCATGTATCCTTTGTGTGTACCAACGACGTTTCCTTCGGTATCTATAGTTTCACCAGGCATATCGATATTCATATGTTTTGCCAATACTTCATCGTACGTATTTTCTACAAAACAGATCTCAGAACTCTCCCTTTGTGTAGCAAAGTCTTTAAGCACTTCTATATTGGCTGCATACGCTTTTACATCTGTTTTCACCCATGTACCCAAAGGGAAAAGTAATCTAGGAAGGACTTCTTTCTTTACTTCACAAAGAAAATAACTCTGATCTTTATTTGGATCGTCTGCTGCATAGATGAACTCACCATCACATTTGATGTAATGACCTGTCGCTACATGCTCTGCACCTATACTGTCTGCAAACTCAACCATCTTTCCAAACTTGATGGTACGGTTACACATGACACAGGGATTTGGTGTAAGTCCCTCTTTATAACTTTCTACAAAATAATTGTAAACCTGCTTATCAAACTCTTCACTCAAATCAAGGAAGTGTACCTTTACCCCCAGGTATTCACCTACTCTTTGTGCTTTGGCAAAATTCTCTTCATGATAACCTGGCTTTTGATGAAGTTTCATGTAGACACCTTCTACTTCATAACCCTCTTTTTGTAAGAGTATAGATGTGACCGTAGAATCAACGCCTCCACTCATACCAACTAGTACTTTCTTTTTCATATCAATTCACTTTCTTTATTTGTATTGCTATCTCTTCATCTACATTGACTAAAGAGCCCTCTGCTATTATTTTACCCTCTGATACAAGCGTTACTTTTTCTAAATCCACATGTGTGATATCTATCGTAGACCCTATTTCCAACGCTTTACTTTGCACTGTACCAAAAGAGATCTTTAGGATTTTATATTTTTTACTATCAATCTTTTTTATCCTATCTTCATCTATATAAACAATTTCTGCTCCATGCGCATTTTCCATAGGTTTGAGTCGCATATTAGCACAGATAGTATTTCCATCCATCAATAACAATTCCAATGTGTCAATCCCTATAAGAAGTATGTCATTTACACTTAATTTTTTAAGCTTATTACTTCGCACCGTAACCAGTGGCAAGGTTAAATCATACGTCGGATAGGGTATATGCTTTTGCATCATCATTGCTAAATTAATAGCCTGTGTTTCATGCTTCATCCAAGTCCCCGATAAACTGCTCTAAAAGATACTCTTTTGAAGCAACCATAAGATCATCCGGTACCTCTTGACCTGTAGAGAAATAACTCATAGGTAATTTGTATAATAACATAAAATTTAACAACGTTCCAAAATGCTTCGTCTCATCAAATTTACTAATCATGACAGAGTCTATATCCAAGAATGAGAAGTTATTATAAATATCATCCATATCTTCATATTTTACCGTTGCAGAGAAAACAAGATTTACCTCTAACTTTCTAGGTATGTCAGTTTGAACAAACTCAACCGTTTTAATAAATTTTTTCGTATCATAAGGTGACATACCTGCTGTGTCTACCAATATGACATCATAGTCACTCAAAGCTTCTAATCCCGTAGTAAAATCTTCTACACTGTCTACAGTAATATGCTCAAGTTGCATGATATCAGCATAGTGTGCAAGTTGTTCAAATGCACCCACTTTATAACTGTCAAGATTTAGAAGGGCTACTTTGTAAGGTTTATCCATCAAATAGGCATAACGTGCAGCCAGTTTAGCGATAGTGGTCGTTTTTCCTACACCTGTTGGACCTACGAGCATCATGATTTTAGGCTCGTCCAATGTCTCTTTTTGTACTTTCAGGCTCTCATCTATCTCTTCAAGCAAATAAGAGACCAATAGTGTTGCATCATCAAGTATGTTACTTCCCATTAATGACATTAAAATATCATCCAGCCAAGATTTTGCAATACCTTTTTTCATGAAAAGTCTTTTGACCTTTTGCACTACACTCACATCTTCTGAATCTAACATCTCCTCTTTCATCGAAGACAATTGTTTTTTCAGTTCACCTAATTCTGCTAACAATTCACCATCTTCTTCTTTATCAGAACCACTATTCTCAGTAGAAATTTTACCAAAAGACTTTTCCATAAAAACATCTTTAGGTACAGCAATGCATACTTCAGAACGTAATTTACCGTCTTCATATTTGATCTGTTTTGCTGAAATGAGTTCAACACCCTCTCCATACTTCTTAACAGCTTGTTCGTATGCACTTTTTGGATCAGAAGCTACAAATGTTTCATTAACCATTATTGTTATACCTTTTCATCATTGATAATGGAATCAATACTGACGCTCGTTCTTTCCAACCCGGATGCGGGAGTGTCAACTCTTTTGTTTCCATTTTCACATTTTCATAAAATATGATATCTATATCTAATGTTCTGGGCCCGTCTTTAAAAAGACGTTTACGCCCAAAAACCTTTTCTACACGCAACAGATAACGTAATAACGCCTTGGGACTTAAAAACGTCTCAATAAGCAGTAAAGAGTTATAAAAATCTCCCTGCTCTGTATACCCAAAAGGGGGATTTCTCACTATAGGTGCTGTCTCTATGATACGTAGTAATGAAGATCTTTTAAAATAGTAAAAAAGATGTTCAAATCGACGTACAACATCACCAATATTTCCGCCGATCCCCAATAACACGCTATGACCACTTTGACTTGATAAGATACAAGGAAAATCTTTCGTCTTAATTAAAGTGTTTTTTGCGTCTATTTTCTTTCTTATCATAACATAACCTACAGGACAATAGCTTTACCGTCTACCATCGCTACCATATCTTCAATACGAATACCAAACTCACCAGGAATATATATCCCCGGTTCTATAGTGTATACCATACCATCCTCAATGATCGTATCTGACTTTGAAGAGATATAAGGCATTTCATGAATATCCAGTCCTACTCCATGACCGGTTGAGTGTACATAGTACTCACCAAAACCTGCTTCCGTGACAATATCACGGGTAAGGGCATCTACCTTGTTGGCTTTCATCCCAGAACGTGCTTTAGCAATGGCATTGTCATGTGCTTTGAGAACCGTATCATAGGCTTTTTGTATTTTTTTACGTTTAAAACTCTGTTTTGTATCAAACATAAAATCTTTATCTGCTTGTACCGTACGTGTACGATCTGAACAGTAGCGTTTATATTTCAATCCTGCATCAACCAGAAGTAAATCATTTTTAGTTAATTTTGTAGATGTTGGCATGGCATGTGGTTTCGCAGCATTTGCATTCACAGCTACTATAGGATCAAAACTCAGGTCATACTTACCAAAGTCACTTAAAGCACCTTTTGCTCTGTACGTTAATGTGTATTCATTTTCACCAAAACCATTGGTAGAAAACTCTTTAGCTAATGCTTTAAAAGCTTTTGCTCCAAGTTTTGCTGCCTTTGCAAGTATTTTCAGTTCTTCATCATTTTTGATAATACGCTTTTTATGCGAAAAATCCAACTGTGGATCAAACTTTACTTTACATTGAGAACTCACACGCTCAAAACCATCTACACTCCACTCTTTAGGGTCGAATATCACTTTTTTCACCCTAGCCTTTTTGAGTAAAGAAACGGCTTCACCATAAAGGTCACGATTGATAACCACTGTTGCACTTTGTACATTTTGTGTTGCATCGATAGTGTAACGACTGTCTGTAATAAAAAACGATTCACTTCCTAAAGAAAGATAGAGCGCATTATCACAACTGTAGCCACATTCATAGTAGATAGCATTTTCATCTTTGAGCATGTAGTTCATAGGTGACCTTTTGATCTGGTTTAAAAATTGGGGTATAGCCCTCCTCTCGGAGGAGAGGAGAAGTATAGAATTATTTTTGTTGTGCTGCTGCTTGGGCTTTAGCTTGGTGTTCTCTCATAGCTGCCACTTCTGAAAGCATTTGTGTCATACCAACCATTGCCAAATGGTAACCAAATGGTCCCATACCTGAAATTTGGCCTGCACATACAGGTGCTGTCAGTGACTTATGTCTAAATTCTTCTCTTTGGTAAATATTTGAAAGGTGTACTTCAAGTGTAGGTATCTGTACCGCAGCAATAGCATCACGAATAGCGATAGAGGTATGCGTATATGCAGCCGGATTGATAATAATACCATCAGCGTCACCTATACACTCTTGAATACGATCT
>JBFEKK010000037.1:0-6834 GCA_041552675.1 Sulfurovum sp. | reverse complement strand
GCTGATTCTGAAGGTGATGCAATACCTGCAAAGATGGAACCCAGCACTACAGCTATAAGCAGTAAAGGAGGGATGATCTCTTTGAACGCTTCTTTAAACACCTCATCATATGCTTCCTCTGAAACAATAGCAGGTGCCATTTCTTTGTTAAAGTATGAGATGAGAAGGATGTAAATGATATACAGACCAATGAGTAAAAGCCCCGGCACTATAGCCGCACGAAACAAGTCACCCACAGACAAATGCATTTGATCACCTAAAATGATGAGAATGATAGAAGGAGGGATAAGCTGTCCAAGTGTACCGCTCGCAGCGATAGACCCAGAAGCCAATGCGGGTGAGTAGTTATGTTTAAGCATCAAAGGAAGCGCGATGAGACTCATCATCACCACAGATGCACCGACGATGCCTGTACTTGCAGCGAGTATAGCTCCCACTAACACCACAGAGATCGCCAAACCACCTCTGATCGAACCAAAAAGTTTACCCATAGAGAGTAACAAACCTTCTGCCATCTTGGATTTTTCCAGTATCAACCCCATAAAGATGAAGAGTGGAACAGCCATCAGTGTAGCATTACCCATAATACCATAGGTTCTGTAAGGCAGCATTTCAAGCGTAGCAAGCCCTACTTCATTGGTGATCGTAGCAAAAAGCAGTGCCACGCCGGCAAACACAAAAGCGACTTGAAAACCAGCCATGAGCAAGAATAATGTCAAAGCGAACATGAGCAGTATAGGATCGAACCAATAGGCCATATCATAATGATCTGCTGTATAGATAAGTACGCCAAGTATGGTTACGATACCTAAAATACGCAAAAAATTCTTTTTACTCTCCAATCTGCCAAATGCTTTGAGTACTTCACTCAGTGCCTGAATGATGAGAAGTATAAAAGAGAGTACCAACACACCCTTAATGATATAACGATGTGTTAATCCACCAGGATCACTTGATATCTCGTGCTGTATATAACTCTGCATCAGCATGTCTATGGAATCAGACAAAAAAACCAGAGAAAAAGGAATAACCAGAAACATCATTGAGAGTATCTGTACAATACCCCTGCTCTCTTTACTGTAACGCTCAAAAAAGATATCTACTCTTACATGTTTGTCATGTTTAAGGGCATAGGTTAATCCCAGTAAAAATATCACATCAAAAAGGTGCCATTCTACTTCCTGAAGCGCGATGGAACCTGCCGAAAGAAGGTAACGCATCACTGCATCGTATGCTACCAACAAAGAAAGCAGAAGCACTAGAAATGCTGCTATAGTTCCTGCATATTTAGAGATACTATCCAGATAGTAGGAGGATTTTAAGTACATAATAATGTGTCTCTTTTTAAAATTTTTTTAAATTTTATCTTTTTTGTGATGAGGGGTTGCTTTCTTTAACATATACCTCTTCTTCACTCTATAAAGTAAAATGTATTTCTCATAAATTATGATACAATTTATTAAAAAGGATTTCTATGTTACAAGAGAGTATGAAAAGTGTGATTAAGTACGCGATTGAACTTGACATCGACTATATTGAGAGTTTCTTAGGATATGAAGGTGATAAAGTTCTGGAAATCATTACTAAAAAAAAAGAGGTAGTTGATCTTATAGAATCATATGCAAAAAACCTGGACTTGGATTCTAAACATGAATATGAGATCTCTGGAGAGCATGGTCCTTGTTATAATATATTTATAGGGGTAGAAGATCCTTCTGTTTTTAAATTAAAAAATTAATATGTCATGTCTTACGCAGGGTAATAAATGAAAGAGATAGAAAGAAAGTATCTACTTAAAGATTCCATACTCTCCCTTATCGATGAATATGGACTCAAAAAGCACAAGATCACTCAGTTTTATACAACCATCAAACTAGATAAAGGTGTACGGTATAGACAGATGGATGATCGCTATTTTAAGACTGTAAAATATGGAACAGGTGCTTCAAGAGATGAAGAAGAAATAGAGATATCTGAAAAAAAATTTCAAAAAAAGTTTAAAGATCGCATCAAAGAACCTATAATAAAAAACAGATATCTGTTTGACGTTGAGGGCAAAGAGTACTCCATAGATGTATTTAAAAAGGCCTTCAAGGGTCTCTATATACTTGAAATTGAGTTTCAAAGTATGGAGGATTTTGAACGGTTCGAATTGCCTCCTATACTTGAAACGCATGTCATCAAGGATGTAAGCTTTGATGAGTCTTTTAAGAATAAAAATATGGTTTTACATGGCAAACCCCAAACGGTTTATGATGTGGATGCTATATTCACAGAACTTGACAAAAAAGATATCGATGGGCTTGATGCCTATTTCATACCCAATCTCTCATCCATGGATGCACTGCGGGTCATCTTATACAAGTTTTCACAGTCTATACTCGCGCACAAAGAACGTATCCTTATGTATGATGATACAGAGGACCTGCATCAGTTCAGAGTCAACATCAGAAAATCCAGGGCTTTTTTAAAAGAGTTTGCGTTTCTCTTTCCTAGAGAGCATTACAACTACTTCAATGAAAATTTAGACAGTATTGCAACACAGACGAACCAAAAACGTGATCTTGATGTCATCAAAGAACGTTTAAAAGAAGTAGATACAGATCATGATGTCATTCAAGAAGACATTAAAGAACAACAAGAGCGCGAACAGCACGTGATAGAAGAGATGTTAAAAAGCAAAATATTTGAAGATTTCTTTCTAGCTTATCAAAATGCATTAAAACAAGATACACTTCTTACTTCTGATAATAATCAAGATACCATAGAACATACAGCCAAACAGGTCATTAAAGCACTCCACCTTAAGATCCTAAAAAAGATAAATGCCTTAGAAAAAGAGTTTGACGACAAACAACTCCATAAGATCAGGATATCACTGAAAAAACTGCGTTATCTCCTTGAAGAGTTCCAACATATCTTTGGCAAGAAAAAGATCGAAAAGATGATTGAAAAAGGTAAAACACTGCAAACATTACTTGGAGATTTTAATGATATGGTTAATCAGAACAAACTTCTACACGACTATTTTACATCTAAGAAAAAAAGTATATCGCACAGTCAGGAGCTTGAAGATAGACTGCTGGGCAAAACATCAAAGAAGCAAAAGAAATTACTGCATCAAGCCCTAAAAAAGCTGCACAAGTTTAAAAAGCATACGATCGAACTCTAAGCTATTTCCAATAGGTATCCAGACGAACATTCCATCCTTTTCGCCAACGCTCTTCGCCACGTGTAGGGGGAGAGTTCTTAATACGTCTGCTTAACATAGCTTTGGCAGACTCAGCAAAAGCTTTAACTTTGTTTTCTTCCTCTGGGTCCATATGCTCAAGTACCTGCAGAAGTCCCCATCCCTGACCTTTGTAACGTTCACTCTTGAGTGTCCCTTCACCTTTGAAGTTGGTATAGTCCAAAAGGACATAAAGTCCTCTTTCGTTGACTGAGCCATCTTTGTTGTGCATCACTTCATAAAAGCGTTTCTTGATGCGTTCCTTCTTTTCAGGACTCTCTATGGTCTCCAGCATTTGAGGCAAAGCAACACTTAAACGCTGAGCCATAAAAGCTGCCTGTTCAGGCATCGTAGTTTTAAGAAACGTGAACAACTCTACATACTTTTTACTCTGCGTCCTTTTTGCCTCGAAAAATACTTCTTTGGTATCCCATGGGAGAGGTGTTTTGGAATTAAGCCAATCTGGCATCGCTACACCCCTTTCTTCCATAAAGGTCAGTACCATAGGAAAAACCTCTCTGAAACGTTCTGTATGCCCTTTAGAGAACCAGATAAAGTGTCCTATGCCTACAGAAGCAAAGTCTTCACCTTCATTCCAATGTACCAGATACTTGTCAAGCCCTGCACCTTCATTCTGCCATACTTTTTGGGCGATGAAGTTGGCCTGTTTATCTGTGAGCTTGATCTCTATAGAAAAAAGTGCAGATAGTGCTAACATCAATAAAAAAACTGCTTTCATACATACTCCGTTAATCATTTCAATGTAAAATTTCATTATACAATATAAAACTGGGGAGTTTTCAATGCTTTACAACAAAACACTTTTGCTTACGTTATTGGCATCTTTATGTGCCACTTATCTGTCAGCGCAACCCAAAAGCATCGACCTTGATGATCTTGATGGAAACTGGCATTTGCGTAGCGTGGATGGGAAAGATGTACGAAAAGCCAGAGCCATTTTGGATTTTGATGCAAAAAATATGAAATTAAACGGATTTGATGGGTGTAACCCCATATCAAGCGAATTAAAAGCAGACAATACGATCATTAAATCTACAAAACTCTCAACCAGAAAAAATGGTTGTAGGCAATCTATACACAGCTACGTAAGAACGAGGCTGCACAAAACAGTAAAAGAAGGATTTACTGTCACTAAAGCTAAACAAAATGGTGTAGATGGCATTCTTATTAAAAGTGCTAAACATGAACTCTTTTTTAAACGGATGAGTTCCTAATCACTTAGACAAAACTCGGAGCATCATTCGCAAAGAGTATCAGGTCTCCTGGACGTGTTTGTTCTACAAGCATCGCTTCCATCTCGCCTTTGGTGGCAAGTTTCACTAATTTGTCAGCCTCTACATACTCTTTAAATATCGCATAGTTCAAGTCTCCTGTCACCACTACGACATCAAACACTTCATTGGCTTTTTGTGCAACTTGAACATTCAGCTCATCATCCACTTCAACAAGGCCTGGAGTGATCACCACTTTACGCCCTTCGTAGGTACTTGCAAGGTCAAAGGAAGCCATCATACCATCGATATTTCCATTGAAACTGTCATCGAGAATCACTTTCCCACCGGCATCGATACGCTGTAGTCTATGATCCACTGCTTTGAGTGTAGAAAGACCTTCTTGTATCTGCTCATCACTGAGTCCAAGCTCTTTAGCTACGAGTACAGCCGCTGCTAAGTTCATCGCGTTAAATGCTCCCAGAATACTTGCCGAGTACTTTACCCCATCAAGTGTAAAGCTTGTACTTTCCAGTGTTGCTTGGACATTTTCTATGACATACTCCGGAGCAGCCTCTTTGGTACGTATATCCAAGTTCTCTTTAGTACCGAAAGTATGTACGTTTGACTCTGGTTTGACTCTGGCACTTTCATGTATCCAAGCTTTTTTGAGCCTCTCTGTTTTGAGTATCTCCATCTTTGTGTTACGGATGTTTTCGATCGTTTTGAAGTACTCTATATGTGCAGGACCTATCTTACCCACTACCACATAATGAGGGTTTACAAAGGTACTGATCTCAGCGATGTCACCCTCACCTCTTGCACCCATCTCAACGACATACACTTCTGTGTCAGCAGGAAGATCATCGTTGACATCTTTCATCACACCGCCAAGTGTATTGACAGAACGTGGTGTAGCATAAGTTTTGTATTTGGCTTTAAGCAAATGCTCTATGTAATTTTTGATACTTGTCTTTCCGTAACTCGCCGTGATACCCACGACAATAAGATCTTCCATCGCTTCTATCTTCTTTTGTGCTTTCACTTTAAACCCATTAAAAAGCATCTTTTCGATAAACATGGAAATAAAATAGGCTAAAAAGAGTGGCAAGACTACAGCAAAATGCTTAAATGCTACAGCAATGAAAAGTGCAAAAAGGATAAGCGCCGCATAAAAACGTTTCACTCTTCCTGTAAACACCAAAGGTTTGTCAAGGCCTCTATACCACTGGAACAGTAAAGCTAAATAAGCGACAACCACAACAAAACCATACTCGCTCATACCATCTACAAAAGCATAGAGTGCAAACGGTACTAAGAAGTATACAAAGTGCCACCATGTCTTGGTATGATGGAAAAGTACACGGTTCAGCTTATAACTGTACCACTGCAAGTTGGTAATAAAATAATAGCCTATAGCTAAAATAAAAAGTGCATAAAAAATAGAATTTAATAGTATCATTTTGTCATTTCCTTACAGTGTTCAGTGATCGCTTTAGCGATAAAGTCTTTATGTGTCAAAAAGAAATAATGATCTCCATCCAACGGATAGAAAACACTATTTTCAATGAGCCCTGCTATCTTCTCACCTGTATAAAGTGGTGTAGCCGTATCTTCTTTTCCCCAAAAACAGAGTGCTTTGCTTTTACTTTTGGCAAACTCTGCTTCAAAGTCTTCATCTACTACATTTTTAAATGTTTCGTACATCTCATGACTCATGCCCTGTGCATCAGGTGCTACAAAAAGTTCACGTATCTTCTTCATACCCAAAGGCTTGAGAAGTTTGAAGGTAGCGATCTTCACTTTTACAGACCAGGGTTTCACCGTCACAATACCTGCTGAAGAGAGAAGGATCAAACAAGGTGTGTTCAATAGTGTAGAGACTTTCCCACCAAAAGAGTGCCCCATGGCAATGGTAGCTCTAACACCTAACGCATCTAAAAAAAGTTGTACGATATTTGCATAGTCAGCGGTAGTCAGGATCATCTCATTGGTACTCTTTCCAAAACCTGGCATATCCAAGTAGATATGTTGGTAGTCGGGTAAAGTATTCGCAAAAGCCTGTTTCATGATCTCTTTATTGCTTCCCCATCCGTGAAGTACGAGCAGTACCTCATCTTTCACAGGGTTCACTAACTCATAAGCGAGTTTAAAAGTATGTTCTTTGTAGCGTATCTCTTTGGATGCCATGTTTCACCGTTTATTTTGAATTGAATTATTTTAACATAAAGGTACTATCCATTGGCTTCAGATATATCATAGTATATATTTTAATTTTAGCGTAGTGTGAAAATTGTTGTAAATACCCTCATTGCGACTAGAGTATAGCTAGCCCTACACATAAAAACTGGTTATCAGATTGAAAAGTAATTT
>JBFEKK010000036.1:0-6941 GCA_041552675.1 Sulfurovum sp. | reverse complement strand
TTTTCATATTGAGGCAGATCGCTCTTGGGCATAAATGGTTTTGGTGCAATTAAAATGACTTTCATCCCCATACGCGTAAGTAGATGAATACCAGAACTCGCTACACGTGAACTTACGATATCACCTACAATGGCAATGGTCTTACCCTGAATGTCACCATTAAAATGTTCGACCATGGTAAAGAGGTCAAGGAGGGCTTGAGTGGGGTGTGCGTAGTTACCTGCTCCAGCGTTAATGACGGACGTCATCTGCATATCAGCCAAGATTCCTGGTGCATCATTTTCAGAGTGACGGATGATTACCCCATCTGGTTCCATCGCACAAAGGTTTGCAAAGGTGTCTTCGAGTGATTCCCCTTTTTTAGTAGAACTTTTACCCGGATCAAGGTGTACAACTGCGGCACCTAGTCTTTTAGCTGCTATTTCAAAAGAACTACGTGTACGTGTCGATGCTTCGAAGAAAAGGGTAATGAGCAGTTTATCTCTAAGGAGTTGAGAAGGGCGTTGAGCTTTAAAAGTTTTTGCGTCATGAAGTAGTTGTTGTATTTGTGTGTCAGATAAGTTGGTGGTATCTACCAAATGTTGCATAGTGAGCCTTGTGGATGAAATTTTGTAATTATAACTAATAGGTGCTAATAAACCTTTTTATTCCTTGTTCAACACTCCACCAATCAGGGAAGACTTCATCATAAAAAGGCTGCGTGACTTCAGAAAAATTCTCCTTGTCTTCAAATAGGTTTACACACCATTCAAACGCCATATCACGAGAACTTAAGGCTTCCATGGAGAGTAAAGTATCATTGATACATCCTAATCTGCTCGGTGTGACCAAAAGTACTTTGGCTTTGAGTTTCTTTGCCAAGTCTATCATCATGAAGTCTTTTGTTACGGGTACCATGAGACCACCGGCACCTTCGACTAATAATATGTCACAAAGCTGTGAAAGCTCCTGGTATTTTTCTATGATCTTCTCTATACGTATTTCTTTGTGTATATCTGCGCAAAAAGGCGCTGCGGGGAGGGGAAAAGTGTAAGCGGTAATATCTTCTGGATTGAGCTCTTTAAAGTGCTTGTTTACCTTTTGGCAAACTTTTAAGAGTAAACTAGCATCTTGAGGTACAGTCGTTACACCTGTTTCGATAGGTTTAAATACACCCACAGACAAACCTTTGGCAGCAAAAGCTTCAATGAGTTGAACCGTGGTATGTGTTTTGCCAATATTTGTGCCTGTGGCAGTGATGAAAAGTGATTGCACTTGCATTTCTCCATTTTTTTTGTATAATAGTATAGAATAATTTATGAGGATTTTAACATAATATGCCAAAGTTTGAACAAGAGTTAGAGCTAGATTTAGAGTTACACGAACCACAAATGTTTAGAGTGTTACTGCACAATGATGATTATACGAGTATGGATTTTGTCGTGGAAGTACTCATGGGGATTTTCCATAAGACACATGCACAAGCAGAACAGATTATGTTGCAGATACATGAAAAAGATAAAGCCATATGTGGTGTATACAGCTTTGAAATAGCACAAACCAAAGCACAGCAGGTCAGGCAACAGGCCAAACAAAATGAGTTTCCATTACTCGCAACCATTGAAGAGGATAGTTAAAATGATTAGTATTGCACTGAATGATGTATTTAAAGCAGCTGTAGGATATGCTAAAGAGAACAGACATGAATATTTAACGGTAGAACATGTATTCCTGTCAATAGTGAAAAGTGCGGCAGGTCAAGAGATACTTTCTATACTTGATGCAGATCTTAAGAGGTTGGAATCAGGTATCACCGAACATATTACCAAGACCATTCCTTCACTGAAAGAAGCGGTTGAACCATTTGAGACTGTGGCACTGTCCCGTGCTATTAATGACATGATGACACATATCCACAGTTCAGGTAGAACAGAAGCCAGTATAGGTGATATGATAGCAGCGATCTTTATGCAAGAACATTCCTATGCGGTGTACCTCATGAAAAAAGAGGGTATAGCCCGTGTAGATGTACTTGAAGTGATATCGCATCGTTACGATAAAGTAAAAGATGGTACAGAAGAGAAAAAAGAAGGACAGACACTTTTAGAGCAGTTTACTGTGGAGCTTGTATCCTTGGCTAAAACAGGAAAAATAGACCCGGTAGTAGGTCGTATAGAAGAGATAGAACGCGTGATGCAAACGCTCTGTAGACGTAAGAAGAATAATCCTCTGCTTGTGGGTGAACCAGGAGTGGGTAAAACAGCCATTGCTGAAGGTTTGGCACTGAAGATTTCGGAGGGTGATGTACCGGAAATACTTAAAAATGCAAAAGTGTTTGCATTAGACATGGGTTCATTGGTTGCGGGCACTAAATACAGAGGTGATTTTGAAAAACGTCTCAAAGGTATCATCAAGGAACTCACTTCAGAAAAAGATGCTATTTTGTTTATCGATGAAATTCATACGATGGTTGGAGCAGGTGCAACAAGCGGTGGAAGCATGGATGCGTCTAACTTACTGAAACCTGCACTTGCACGTGGTGACCTGAAGTGTATCGGTGCAACGACCTATGCAGAGTTTAGAAACTTCTTTGATAAAGATAAAGCGCTTAGCCGTAGATTTGCAAAAGTGGATGTAGAAGAACCAAGTATTGAAGATACAATGACCATTTTACAGGGTATCAAACATAAATATGAGGATTATCATAACATTACGTTTACGGACGAGGCATTACAGTCGGCTATCGACCTTTCTGTAAAGTATTTGCATGACAGATTTCTGCCGGATAAAGCGATGGATATCATCGATGAGGTAGGTGCACACTTTATGCTTAGAGGAGAAGAGGGTGTGATCGTCAAGACTAAAGACATAGAAGAGAGTGTAGCGAAGATCATGAAACTTCCTTCTACCGTGATAGGTACAGATGATACTAAAAAACTTAAATCATTAGAGAAAGATCTGGCTTCTCATATCATCGGACAGGATGAAGCGATCACTGCATTGACAACTGCGATCAAACGTTCGTATGCCGGTCTGAATGCTCCTAACAGACCTATAGGAAGTTTTTTGTTTGTAGGACCTACAGGTGTAGGTAAGACAGAACTTGCGACACAGCTTGCAAAAACCATGCATGTGCATTTTGAGAGATTGGATATGAGTGAATATATGGAAGCGCATAGCATCAGCCGTTTGGTCGGTGCGCCTCCAGGATATGTAGGGTATGAGCAGGGCGGACTGTTGACCGAGATGATCAAAAAACACCCACATACGGTCTTACTACTTGATGAGATAGAAAAAGCACACCCTGATATCATGAATATTTTGCTTCAGGTGATGGATGGTGCGAAGTTGACAGATAACAACGGTGTGGTCTCTGATTTTAAAAATGTGATACTTATCATGACATCAAACATAGGTACCAAAGAAGCCAATGTCATGGGCTTCCATAAAGATACTTCGATGAAAACAGATAAAGCACTGGCAGCTTTCTTCTCTCCTGAATTTAGAAACCGTCTCAGTGCAACCATAGAATTTAATGCACTCGGGTTGGATGCACTTGTGACTATCGTCGAGAAAGAGTTAGATAAATTAAACCTATTACTTAAACCTAAAAAAGTCAAAGTGACCTTAGGTAGAAAGGCCAAAGAGTATTTGGCCAAAGAGGGGTACGATGAACGTTATGGTGCTAGACACATTGCACGTGTGATAGATGCAAAGATCAAAGAAGCACTGACCGATGAGATACTTTTTGGAAAACTTAAAAAAGGTGGTTCAGTCAAAGTAAGCTATAAAAATGACAAATTAGATTTTTCATTTGAAAGTAAATAAGTTAAATATACTGGCTAGGGATAAATAGTTGGCGTCTATGTTTGAGGAAGATGACTATTTGATCCCTCCACTGAGTAAGGATTCTACAGCATTTCCCGATCCACGTTCAGCTTCAGATGAAGGTCTTCTTGCTTATGGAGGGGACCTCTCTTCTGATCGATTGATTGCCGCATATAAAAAAGGGATATTCCCCTGGTACAGTCAAGGTGATCCTATACTCTGGTGGTCACCTAACCCACGCCTTCTCCTTTATCCTGAAAATTTTAAAGTACGAAAATCATTTAGAAGAGTATTGCGTTCTGGAAAATTCACTGTCACTTTTGATAAAAGATTTTCGGATGTCATCAAACATTGCGCGACAGTCTATAGAGAAGGTCAAGAAAGCACTTGGATCGACAGTGAGATAGAGAAAGCCTATATACGGCTGCATGAAGAGGGGTTTGCACATAGTGTGGAAGTCTATAAAGAGGGAAAACTTGTAGGTGGACTTTATGGCATTGCTCTGGGGAAAGCGTTTTTTGGCGAGTCAATGTTCTCTTTGGTTCCTGATGCATCCAAGGTTGCTTTTAAAGCACTAAGTGATGTTTTAGGCAGTAGAGGTTATGATTTTATAGATTGTCAGATGAAAACAGATCATATGATAGGTTTGGGGGCTGAGGTGGTTGAGAGAGATATCTTTCTTGATGCATTAGAAAAGACGCTTGAAAAACCTACTGATTTTGGTTCATGGCAGCATTTTATGTGGGAGTACAAAGATGGTAAATAGAGATATAGGGTTCTCCTTATGGTTGGATTTTGTAGAAAGAGATTTTCTTAAAAATGATTTTTCTGCATTGATTGAAAAGGGTATCATTAATGGTGCTACGAGTAATCCGTCTATTTTTGCTTCTGCGATTACCACTTCTTCTGCCTATAAAGAGCAGTTGGCTTCTCTTTCAGGCAAAAGTCCAAAAGAGAAGTATGAAGCACTGGCTATAGAAGATATTCGTACTGCTGCACAGGCATTAAGACCTTTATATGATGAAGGAAACGATGGATATATCTCCATAGAAGTCGATCCTTTCCTTTCAAACGATACAGCCGGTACGGTTGCTGAAGGTAAAAGACTCTTTGAGGCTATAGGTGAGCCTAATGTGATGGTAAAAGTACCTGCGACAGAAGCAGGATATGATGCCATGACCCAACTGCTAAGTACAGGTATCTCTGTCAATGCCACACTTATTTTCTCACCTAAACAGACACAAAAAGCCTTGAAGGCAATGAAAAAAGGGTTGGATTGTTTTGAAAAAGATGGCGGGTTAAGAGCAGAAGCGGTGATCTCTGTTTTTGTAAGCCGTTTTGACAGATTATTGGATACTGATTTGGAAAAAGAGGGACTCTCTGTTTCAAAAACTGGTATTTATAATGCTGCGAAGATCTATAATCTTATCGAAGCAAACCATACACCAAGTGTTCGTACCCTTTTTGCAAGCACAGGGGTAAAGGGTGATGCATTACCTGCAGATTACTATATGAGAGAACTGCTTGCACCGCACTCTGTCAACACAGCACCTCTTGCAACGATAGAAGCATTCATCGCCAAAAAAGCACCGGCACCTAAATTCCCGTTGGAAGACAGTGAGATTAACGGCTATTTTACAAAATTAGCTGATAACGGATTTGATATGGATGAAGTGTATAGACAACTCTTAAAAGAGGGACTTGAAGCATTTGAAAAAGCATTCCAAGAGATGCTTGACAGTTTAAAATAAATCACATCTCAAAGGGATAATTAATGGAAGAAAAACTCAAGCTATACCTCAGAACAATGATCAGTCATAGTGGGAGTGACCTTCATCTTAAGTCAGGCTCCCAAGTCAGAGTACGTGTACATGGTGTACTAAAAGTATTGGGTAAAGATGAGCTGACTGCAGAGATGATGGACAAGTTGGCTCAGGAGATCACTACTGCAGATCAATATGAAAAACTACAAACAGATAGAAACCTGGATTTTTCCTATGTACTGGGAGATGAAAACAGATTTCGTGTAAACTTCTTTTTTCAAATGGATGGTTTGAGCGCTGTTTTCCGTATCATTCCAGTAAAGATATTGACACTGGATGAACTCAATCTACCGCCTGTGATCAAAACATTTGCAGAGATACAAAGAGGTCTTGTACTTGTAACCGGAGTCACAGGTTCTGGTAAATCAACGACTTTGGCAGCTATCTTAGACAAGATAAACAGGGATCAGAAAAAACATATCATCACGGTTGAAGACCCTATAGAGTTTGTACACAAAGATAGAGGGTGTCTGATAAACCAAAGAGGTATAGGTCCGGATGCACACTCTTTTTCTGATGCGCTAAGAGCAGCACTAAGGGAAGATCCGGATATTATACTTGTAGGGGAGATGAGGGACTTGGAGACGATCGATATTGCGCTTCACGCAGCCAATACGGGACACCTTGTTTTTTCAACTCTGCATACACTGGATGCAAAAGAGACGATAGACAGAATTGTCGGTATGTTTGGTAATGAGGAACAGAACCGTATTCGTATGTCTTTGGCATCTGTACTTGAAGGTGTTATTTCACAAAGACTTATTCCTACGAAGCGTGGAGGAAGGGTTGCAGGGATTGAAATCCTTAAAAAAACAGCAAGGATCGAGCAACTCATCGCTGAAAACAGAGATGCTGAAATCCCTGACGCTCTTTTTGAAGGAAAAGAGATTTACGGTACGCAGACCTTTGATCAGGCACTTTTAGACATCTTGCGTAGAGGTGAGATTACAGAAGAGGTCGCACTTGAATATGCAACAAATCCATCAGATATGAAACTCAAAATGCAAGGCGTTGGAAAAGGTGCGCTTATTGATGAACATGCCCAGGAAAAAGAAGTTGATGTCTTTGGCTTTAAAGAGGATGAAGAATAATTTAATACAAACTGGGTATAATTCGCGTCTATTTTACTACATGAAGAATTGATTGGGTAAAAAATTATACACAAGTAACAAAGGACAAATATGTTAGAAGGTATCGTTAGAGAGAGTATCGGTAAGCGTAATGCAAAGCAGCTTAAAAGAGATGGTTATCTAATCGCAAACATTTATGCAAATGGTGTTGAAAATATCAACGCTGCATTTAAACGTGGTG
>JBFEKK010000035.1:0-7036 GCA_041552675.1 Sulfurovum sp. | reverse complement strand
CCTATAAAGGAAACAACATGGCACATCACAAATCAGCAAAAAAACGAATTTTGCAAACTGCTGTAAGAACTGAAAGAAACAGATATTACAGAACGAGAATCAAAAACATCACAAAAGCCGTACACGAAGCAGTAGCAGCAGCAGATAAAGCAGCAGCAACAACTGCATTCGCAACAGCGAACAAACAAATCCACTCACTAGTAAGCAAAGGTTTTATCAAGAAAACTACAGCTGCTAGAAAAGTAAGCCGTCTTCATAAAATGGTAAATGCTATCGAAGCTGCATAAGCAGTCTCGATACACCCTCACTAAAACAACAATCTAACACAAAGAACGCCTATGTTCAAAGAAAAACTTCAACCTTTCATCGACAGATACAACGAACTCAGTGAACTATTAAGTTCTCCAGATATTGCCAGTGATATTAAGCGTATGACAGAACTCAGTAAAGAGCAGTCTGACCTTAGTGCATTAGTAGAGAAAGCAAACCTTTACGTTGAAACTGCCGATGCTATAGAAGAGAATAAAGAGCTTTTAGGGGATGCGGAGCTTGGTGACCTTGCAAAAGAAGAACTAAGTGAGTTAGAACCGATGCTTCCTGCCTTGGAAGAGGATATCAAGGTTCTCATGATTCCTAAAGACAAAAATGATGACAAGAACATTTTCCTTGAACTGCGTGCCGGGGCAGGTGGAGACGAGAGTGCACTTTTTGTCGCTGATGTCTTTAGAATGTACTCACGCTATGCAGAACAGATGGGATGGAAAATAGAGATCGTCAGTACCAATGAAGGGACCTCTGGGGGTTACAAAGAACTTATCGCCCAAATTAAAGGGGATGGTGTATACTCACAGCTCAAATATGAAGCAGGAACACACCGTGTACAACGTGTTCCAGACACCGAAACACAAGGGCGTGTTCATACTTCTGCTATTACTGTGGCTGTCATACCTGAAGTGGATGATGTAGAGATAGACATCAAACCAAACGAAATTAAAATGGATGTATACCGTTCAAGCGGTTGCGGTGGGCAGTCGGTCAATACAACGGATTCTGCTGTACGTTTGACACACATTCCTACAGGTATAGTAGCGGCTATACAAGATGAAAAGTCTCAACATAAAAACAGGGACAAAGCCATGAAGGTACTTAAAGCAAGAGTCTACGAAGCAGAACTTCAAAAACAACTTGATGAAACATCAAGCCAAAGAAAACTTCAAGTAGGTTCAGGTGACCGTTCAGAGAAGATCAGAACATACAACTACCCGCAAAATAGACTTACCGATCATCGTATCGGATTGACCCTTTATGCTCTGGATGACATTATGAACAATGGTAACTTAAAGTTGGTCATCGATCCACTTATTGCCCATGCGCAAACTGAAGCCATCCAGGAAGCAGGTCTTTAATCCATGCTAAGGTTTGAACAACTCAAGAGCGATAATGATCTAAAAGAGGTTATCAAAGCAGCTTTTGATGCAGATCTTTCCGTTTCCGGTGCCTGGGGATACACACAATCGCTTTCCACAATCATTGAATCCACAGATATTCCAGTGAAACAGCTAGAGCATATGCTCGCATCTATGCGTGCTTACATAGAAATGAACATGACACTTCCTAAAGAGGAACGTTATGGAAGTATCAACCTCAATGAAATACACAGAGAACAAAAACAGGTTGGTGAACTGGTCTATGACAAAGTGACTTATGAGATCACTGCGATGAAAGAAAAGGCCTATACTGCATTTATCAACGAATATAAAGAGGGTTTAGGTAGAGAAGGATTTGATATCACAGAACACTTTAATCAAAGAAAAAAAGCTACAATCACAAGAAATGAAGAGTATTGGTTTGAAGTACATCAAACACTTCGATCCTAATCTTCACTTTCAAACTCAACGTTACTTTTAAAATCTTCCCACTCCATCACTTTATACGCGCCACTGTAAATATACTGTAACAGCAGTGAGAATATATCACTGTCTCTATATCCTATAACACCATACACAATACTGTTGTTACCGTCTACAAAGCCTACAGTGGGGTAAAAACCTATCTTTAATGATTTAGCATACCCATGTTTGCTTCCGTTGAAGTCTCGATGTAAGATACTTCCCTCATCATCAATACCAATATCAACCAAAATAAAATATTGATCTATCAACGCTTCAATGGTATCATTATCCAACGTTTCATAAATCATTTTTTCACAAAAACCACAGCCATCCTTATGAAAAACAAGCAAAAGATGTTTTTTCTCTTTTTTTGCCTGTAGTGAAAGCTGATCAATGTCGGTATTTTGGATATCACTCAATAATGAGGAGGTAAAAAGAAGAAGAAAGAGAAGTGCTGTCATCAAAGTTTGAAGCATACACTTTCCTTTGTAGTAAAATTAATCTATAGACTCAACTAAAAGTACATAGGTTAACTTTATAGACTCTATCCGACCGCAAGGGTCGCATAGATAGATTAAATCATTATTTGATTTTTTTAGATTCTGTAACTGTATTACCTTTAAGGTCTGTCCATGTGATCTCAATTTTATCACCTTTTGCTGCACCTTTAAAACTAAATTTAAACTGCGGATTCTTAGACCAAAACTGGCTTGTAGATACATCATATACTACTTTTCCATTTGCTTTTGCAGTGATATGTGTGATGAAGTTAGCATCAACACCTTTTTTCTTTGCTTGATCATATGTAAGCATGTCATGCTTTGCCATTACTTTTACATCTACAACATCGCCTTTAAGCTTTGCTTTAATTTTCATATTACCCATAATATTCCTTTTCTTTCTATTTCTGTTTATACATATTAAGTTTTAAGACCTAATCTAGCTGCTTGAGGAAAGGATTAACCTTCACATCCACCAAGTGCAACTTCAAGTGTTACTTTTCCTACATAGAACTTACCATCAGTACCTTCTACGATTGCAGTGATTGTACCAGATTTTTTCATTTTGATCTTCATCATATAGTCAACGATTCCACCTTCTGGTACATCAAAGACACATACAGTTGCTTCAGGGTTGGCATCCTGGAAAACAGCTACAGTTTTAGCAGCGATGTCAGATTCAACCGTTACAGGGATCGCTCCACCGTTACTTGCAACTTTTGGTGCTTTAACTTTTACACCTTTTTCTTCTGGTTGAATATCACCATAAAGTGCTTTAATTGAATCTGCTACAGTGTGTGCAGTCCATGTATCAGGCTTTGTAGCTCTGAAATCAATTGCAGATAAACTTGCTGGCAATACAGCAGCTGCAACCATACTTAAACTCATAAATTTTCTTCTATCCATTTTATTTCCTTTTGTATAAAAATTTAGATAAAAGGTCGACATTGGCCAACCTCATATCTTATATTACTTATATATTGTGTAATAATTGTGATAACTCACAGTTATTTACTTGTTTCTACCATATAATCAACAACTTCTTTCATCTGTGCATCCGTAAGATCCATAGCACCACCCTTTGGAGGCATAGCATTAATTCCATTGATAGCATTGTGATAAACTTGGTCTATCCCTTTTTCAAGTACTGCAGCCCAAGCCGCTTTATCACCTACTGCAGGAGCACCCATTGCATCTGTCTCATGACATACTTTACAACTTGACTCATATGTAGCCTTTCCAGGATGTACTGATCCAGCATCTGTAACTTCTGGTAATGTTTTTTCATCACTCAATGGTGGGTTAAAGTCAGTCAAAGCAAATGCGATTCTCTGCACTTCAGGTTCACCTTCAAAACAATCTTTCATACATCTTACACCATTACCATAGTTTAATGGATTGTTATAGTATTCACGAGTATTGTCTGGACCTTTTGGACCATTGATATCTGGCTCAAAACCATTCACATTTGGCATTACGATCTTTAAGAATTTTTCTCTGTCAAGAACATATTCCTCATCTAAAAGTTCACCATCAATTTTTATTTCATTGATAGAGAGGATATATGCAGATAAAGCATACACTTCATCATCAGTTAATGACAATGGTGCTTGATGAGGCATACCAGTTTTAATGTACCACCACAATGTACTTGCATATGGCCAGTTCGAACCGAATACACGTACAGGACCGTCAGAGTCTGGGTTTACACGTTGATTCATCAGTGTTTTTTGCATTTCATATGCATTACCTGCTGTTAATCTCGGGTAAAGTCCAGCACCTGCACCAAAGTCACCGTGACAAGATTGACATTTTTCTTCATAGATCTCATCACCATCTTCTACAGAACCTGAACCTTCAGGAAGACCTGTACCATCTGGCATTACATCGATATCCCAAGCTTTTTGCTCATTTTCAGTCGCTGGTTTACCTTTATGGAATGGTGTTTTGTGTGCTGCTTCATTTACATAATACGCACCTGTTTTACCATTAACGATAGGATAGGTCACCCCACCATCAATCACTAATTTACCATTATGCTCATAAGTGTTCTTAACAGTATCAGATAATACAGGAGTTAATGGTCCTACTGCATCGATCTCTCTTTTAGTGAAACCCTCTGTGTTCATTGGTAAAGCTGTCGCTGTTTTTGTAGTCTTTGCTTCTGCTGTATCTTTTGTACCATTAGATGCATTACAAGCAGTTCCCAAAAATACTACCGATGCAAGTAAAGTACTTGCAACAATTTTTTTATGATAAGATTTGTACATTTGTAACCTCTCCTTTCGCATCTATTTCCCATGTGTGAATACCATTTCTATGGTAAACACCTTCGATTCCCACAGCAGCTCTTTCATTTTTCACTGATGGCTGAATGTGTCCTGCATCATCTGCTGCACGTGAACAAAGTAGCATTGGCTTACCTGTATATTCATGCATAATAGAGAATCTAGTCCAAGCTTTTTCAAGTACTAAACCTTTAAGTGATGCTTCAACCCAGTTCTTACCACCATCAAATGATACATCCACTGTTGTAATTGTTCCGTGTCCAGACCAAGCAAGTCCTTCTATCTCTACCATTTCACCTTTCTTAAGGTCTGTCCATGGTTTTTCAGGACATGGTGAAGTAATAACAGAGTTCACTTCATTTACATAGAAGTGCTGTATCGCTTTACCTGTATGTTTCAATGCCGTATATTTAGATGTCTCTTCTTTTGCATAGTATGGCTCAGATGCAAACTCAAGTCTACATAACCATTTTACACATAAGTTCGCTTCCCAACCTGGAACAACGATTCTGATCGGGTAACCTTGCTCAGGACGTAATGCTTCACCATTTTGTCCCCAAACGATCATTGCATCATCAAGTACCTTGTCTACAGGTATCGTTCTACCCATATGTGAGCTATCATTACCTTCTGCAAGCATCCATCTTGCTTCTGGCTTAAGTCCAAGGTCTTTAAGAATATCTTTGATGTAAACACCAGTCCACTCAGCACAAGACATAAATCCTTTTGCAAACTGGATAGAGTTAAACTGAGGCCCTCTCCACTCTGGCCCACCATTAGCAGGACACTCAAGGAAGTGAATTCTACTTACGTTTGGATATCTTTTCAGTTGCTCCATAGTTAAAACGATCGGCTTCTCAACAAGACCATGAATCATAAGTCTATGTTCATTTGGGTTAATTGTTGGAGTACCACCATGATGTCTGTTAAAGAAAAGTCCATTCGGTGTGAGAATACCACTCAAGTCTTGAATAGGTGTTACCGCAATTGACGCTCTATAGTTACCAGAAGAAAGAATTGGTGTTGTTCTTCTTGTTACCTGATGCTCATAAGGCGAAGGTTGACCATACAAATTAACCTGTACATCATCACCCCATTTAGTCGCCCATGGCTTGTGTTCCATGATATGTGGATCATCCTCTGCATTCGCTTTTATATGCTCGCTCGCATCTATCGTGACAGGTGCGACAACACTAGCTGCTGCTAATGCGCCCATAGAATAAGTTGCTGTTTTCTTAAAAAAGTTTCTTCTTGATACTTGTTCTGAAACAACTTCAAGTTCTTCTTTAGTTATCTTATTCATTTGTCCTCCTTAATTAATATTTTAAAATGACTAAGTATGGTTACCTTAATTACGTCATATGCTCTAGATTATATAGAAATAAAATAAAAGATAAGCAAGAAAATGATTATAAACCCTTCATTATAGAGATATTTGTCAACTCTTTGTAACAAATATTCACCATAAACATAAAACATCCATATAATTATCATAAATATTTTATATATTTAATAGTAAATTAATCTTAATCTTCCTGAGATAACAGCCTATTAAACAATAGGGATCAAGAGTAATACTCTCAAGAAGCCATACAGCTTAATGTCAGGATATCAACATATGCACGCGTATAATATAGTTTTCCATCCAACCCTTCAACTACGGCAAAAACTGTACCTTTAAATGCCATCCTGATATTGAGTTCATACTCTATAATACTATCTGCACCCACATGGAACACTGCAACTAAACTCTTGGGGTTTGCATCTTGAAAAAGAGCAACTGTTTTCGCTTTGATATTTGAACGTATAGTGACAGATATATTTTCTCGGTCTTTGACTATACCTTTAGGTACAATAAGCTCTATCTCAGCACTTTTACTGATAGTTGAAAATTTTTCTCGTCCGTAAAGTGCCATAGCTGCATCATTGATAGAAGAAGATGTCCATGCTGCAGGTTTTCGCTTTCTGTAATCTACAGCTAATGCTTGTGTCATATAGGGTATAACACAAAGACCAAAAGCTAAAAAGTGACGTCGTTTCATACCTTTCCCAATACTCTACGTATCGCTTCAGCACGTAACTCCACATCACCCACAGTGTTTTCATTCGCTTCTAATGCTTTGTTCAATCCATCTTCTTCTCTTCCATACTTCATAATAAAATAAATGGACTCTGCTAACGTATTTTCCAATGGCGTAGATTCATCTGGCGCTATAGGATTAAAATATTTATTATCCCAAAGCACACCCATACTTAAAAGTGCCAACGCATCTTTATCTTCTTCTTGAGAAAGTTGAGACTGAGGATGTGTCGCTTCTTGATACTTCACCATAGCTTGAGACACTTTAGCGGCTAT
>JBFEKK010000034.1:0-7094 GCA_041552675.1 Sulfurovum sp. | reverse complement strand
ATTATCCATTATTACCATCTACATTCTCTTGATTATGTTGATGTGGTCTCAGCGCTTGAAGCTGACCCTGAAAAAGCATCACAAGTCGCAAAAGAATACCATGAGCACCCGTATCTAAGTTCATCTGAACATTTGAAACATGTACAAGAAAAGTTGGATTCATTTGTCAAAGCAGGACGGCTTGGTCTTTTTGCTAACGGTTACTGGGGTCATTCGGCCTATAAGTTCACACCAGAAGAGAACCTTGTACATATGAGCCATTATCTCGAAGCTTTGAACATCCAGCGTGAGATGAGCAAGGCTATTGCAATCTTTGCGGGCAAGACACCGCATCCTCAAAACCTTGTAGTCGGCGGAGTGACAAGCGTGGCAGATATGCTTAACCCTCAACGTCTGAATGACTTTATGTTTATCCTAAAAGATACGCGTGACTTTATCGAGCGCGCTTATATCCCTGACATGAAAATGGCAGTAAAGGCTTATAAAAATGAGATTAAATCTGGTTTTGGACGAGGAAGCGGTAATTTTATGGCGGTTGGTGGTTACAGTTTTGGCAAGTCAGAACAGCTTTTTGAAGGAGGAGTTATCTATTCTCATGATTTTAAGACTATAGACGCGTTTGATGAAGCATACATCACTGAAGAAGCCTCACGGTCTTGGTACGAATATGATGAACCTCTATCGCCATATGATGGAGAGACTACGCCTTTTTATACGGACTTGAATGATGATGGAAGCTTAAAGACAGAGGGTAAATACAGCTGGGTCAAGGCTCCTCGCTATAAAGGCAAACCGATGGAAGTTGGACCAGTTTCACGTATGATTGTGGGCTATAGCAAAGAATCTAAGACCATAAAACCTTATATGCAGGACTTTATGGATGCAACAGGTCTCGAGCTTTTAGATTTTTCTACAACATTGGGACGCAATGCGGCGCGCGCTGTAGAGTCTCAGGTCTGTTGTGACCATATCTTTGATTTTTGCAGCGAGCTTATCGAAAATATCAAATACTATGATGAAGAGACCTGGACAAAGTATGTCTTCGAAGAACTTTCTTTACAGGCAAAAGGACGTGGAATCTTTGAAGTCCCTCGCGGAGTACTATCACATTTTGTCTGTATTGAAGATGCCAAGATATCGAATTATCAGGCCGTTGTTCCAACCACATGGAACGCTTCGCCCAAGGATGCATCAGGTATCCGTGGTCCTTATGAAGAGTCACTTATCGGTATCACACTTGCTGATCCCTCTAATCCTTTGGAAGTGTTGCGGGTAGTGCATTCCTTTGATCCCTGTCTTGCATGTGCAGTGCATGTCATTGATCTAAAAGGCATTGATCTTGGCCACTATAAGATCAATGCCTCTTGTAGCATTTAAAAGCGTGCTACGCTTTTAAAGATTTAAACCAATCCAGTTCATCCAAGACTTCCCATGGATACTCTGGATACCCTATCTGTCCTTTTGAAGCAATATCAGCATACAAAAAATGCTCTTTGCTTGGTTGATCTAATGCAAATTTTTCAGTGATCCATCTAGGGGTAAGTGGAAACTTGTCTGCGATGATCTGTGAAAGCTCTTCATCTTTCATCTTTGTCAGACTCGTATGTTGTGTATCAACTGTTACAGAAGAGGGTCTAGTCTCAGCAATCACATAAGAGATCTGTATCAGTGCCTTTTTAGCCAATCCTGCAGCAACGATATGTTTGGCTAGCCATCTTGCGGCATAAAGTGCTGTACGATCCACTTTAGTGTAGTCTTTAGAACTTTGTGATCCCCCGCCTATAGGTGCATAACCGCCATAGGTATCACATACTACTTTTCTGCCTGTCAAACCGGAGTCTGCGATAGGTGAATGTTTAACGAATCTTCCTGTGTTGTTGATATAAAAAACTATATGATCCGGATCAAAGTGCCCTGCTTCAAATCTCACATTCTCTATGATGATCTCTTTGACCAATCTCTTCACTTCTTTTTCTTCTACCGCTTTGTTATGTGCAATAGCTACAATAATCTTTGCAATACGCTGAGGCTTACACTGATCAAAGTTTTCTTTAGTCTCGTAATCCATTACCACTTCCGTTTTCATATCCACACCGAATGTTTCAGGATGTTTTAGCGCATAGGCATAGAGTACATCTCTGATCTCTCTAGCATAGGAAAAAGCACTAGGCATATAATCATCACGCTCAGAGCTTGCATACCCAAACATCATCCCTTGGTCACCAGCACCTATTTCATTATCTTCCTTTTCCACTCCCATAGTAATATCCGGTGATTGTGTACTGACATAGGTATGTATCACTGCTTCATCAGGGAAAAAGGTTTCATCTCGTTCAAATCCAATTTCAGGATAACCTATCTTCTTAAATGATTTTTGTACGATCTCTGCATAAAAAGCATGATCAAGAGGAACATTGGTTTTTACTTCACCACCTATGATGACATGCTTACCACTGATAAACACTTCTGTGGCTACTTTAGAATCAGGATCAAGTTGCAGTAACGTATCTACAATAGAATCGGCGATAATGTCTGCACATTTGTCAGGATGGCCTGCTGAAACAGCTTCAGAAGTAAAAAGATACATCATATCTCCCTTTATTTTAAGTATTTATTATCTTAACAAAACTATCCTTGAATTAAACATTTAGTTAATTCAAACAAGATACTTGACAATAAATCACTCAACTTGTTATAATTTACAAATTTAAAAATTAAGGAGCTAATCATGCTATTAACAAAATTTGATCCAATGAGAGATTTTAGAAATTTAGAAGAGAGAATGATGAATTCTTTAAAGCTTTCATCTGATTCAGAGGTAACAAATGTAACTGGTTTTACGCCATCAGTCAATACAAGAGAAGGAGAATATGCCTATCATGTAGAAGTAGACATACCGGGTGTAAAAAAAGAAGATATTAATGTAGATCTTAAAGATGATGTTTTGACTATTTCAGGTGAAAGAAAAACAAAAACAGAGATCGAAGAGAAAGATTACTATAAAAAAGAGTGTTCTTATGGTAAGTTTCAAAGAAGTTTTACACTTCCTGAAGATATAGATATTGAAAATATTGAAGCGAATGCAGAAGATGGAGTATTGGAAGTTGTCATCCCGAAACTCAAAAAAGAAGACAAAGAAACTAAAAAAATCGAAGTGAAATAAATTTTAAGAGGAGAAATGTTTTCAGCATTTCTCTTCTAACGTTTTAATAAATAGTGCTTTATCCTCATTATTATGAAAGATAAACGTAGCTTTTACATCTTTCTTAACTTCTAAAAAATCCTTCACTGTCTTATAGGCTATACATGCAGCTTTTTCTTTAGGGTAACCATATATTCCCGTAGATATCGCAGGGAAGACAATGTCTTTACATGCAAGGTCAGCAGCTAGTTGTAATGAATTCCTGTAACATGAGGCCAATAGATCAGCACAATGATCTCCACACTGCTGATAGACAGGTCCTACCGTATGTATCACATACTTAGCCTTCAATTTTCCGGCATTTGTGGCTACTGCTTCTCCTGTTGGTAAACCATGCGGGTATTTTTCTTTACGTATTCTTTTGCACGCTTCAAGAATTTCAGACCCCCCTGCTCGATGTATGGCACCATCCACACCACCACCACCTAAAAGAGAACTATTTGCAGCATTGACAATAGCACACACATTCTCTTCGGTAATGTCACCCACTTTGATGAGTATTTGATCCATCATTTTGCCTTCAAAAAGATTTATCCTATAATATCATAAAAACGAAGGTGAATGACCATGGCAGAAATTGGTAAAAGTATTATCTTTATTGGTATCATCATTATCATTATAGGAGTTCTCTTACTCTTTAGTGACAAACTTCCTTTTAATCTTGGCAAACTTCCCGGTGACATTTCATATAAAAAAGAAAATTTTTCCTTTTATTTTCCCATCACTACTTCCATCCTTATCTCTATCGTCCTATCAATGCTATTTTATTTTTTTAGTAAGTTTTTTAGATAATAGAAATTCTGATATCATAACAGTAGAGATGAGATAAGGAAACCTATGGAAAATCTATCTATACTCACTATAGTCAAAGCCTCAGGTGGATTAGGTATTTTTCTTCTTGGGATGATTGTAATGACACAAGGACTTCGATCATTAGCCGGAGAGAGAACAAGTAATGCTTTAATGCATTTTACTAAAAGCCCTTATTCAGGCGCGCTGACAGGAGCATTTAGTACCGCACTGCTACAATCTTCAAGTGCCACAACAGTAATGGCAGTGGGGTTCGTCGGTGCAGGATTCATTACATTTCCAGAGTCATTGGGTATTATCTTTGGTGCCAATATTGGTTCGACTATCACCGGATGGTTGGTTGCATTGTTTGGATTCAAACTCCATCTGGGTGTAGTCATACTGCCTTTCATTTTTATCGGTGTGATCATGAAGCTTTTTTTTCATGATAAGGTTTCTGCCTTTGGTTATGCTTTGGCCGGTTTTGGTCTGCTTTTTGTCGGGATCACTATGATGCAAGAAGGAATGAGTGGTTTTGAGGGAATCATTACACCAGAATATCTACCATCAGATTCATGGACCGGAAGATTAAAGCTGGTTTTACTTGGTATTCTTGCAACACTTATTACACAAGCTTCAAGTGCCGGTGTTGCAGTAACATTGACTGCGCTTTATGCTAATGCAATTAATTTTGAGCAAGCTGCAGCACTCGTTATCGGTATGGATGTAGGAACTACAGTCACAGCCTTAATGGCTTCGATTGGGGGATCTGTAAATGTACGAAGAACAGGATCATCTCATGTAATATATAATTTATTTACTGCATGTATGGCTCTATTTCTGATCACTCCTTATATCTATGTATGGGATGTTCTAGCACCGGGCTCTTTGATCCAAAATGCTGAAATAGGTCTTGTTGCATTTCATACTTTTTTTAATATTCTAGGTGTCCTGATCGTTCTACCCTTTACCCACCAATTTGCATCTCTGATAGAAAAAATGATCACATCCAAAGAACCCATATTTACAGAAAAACTGGATACGAGATTATTTGATGAACCAGATTTGGCACTGGAGGCTGCAAGAATTTCAGCACAGGATGAGTTTATCGCACTTTTACAACATATCAACTTCATTCTGGGCGATAAAAAAGAAGGAAAAATATCTGATCTGATATTACTTCAATCCGCTCTGGATAAAACATATCATTATATCGATCAGATCAATCCTAAAGAAGAACAAGATGCACGATGGAAAAAATTGATAGCACTTATACATATTCTCGATCATGAAAAACGTCTTCATGAACGTTGTGAAGAAGAAGAGTACAGAGCCAAACTTGTACAAATATCTCCAGATTTACATACGGAACAACAGCATTTAATTCATGGAAATAATAATATCATCAGTGCTATTTCTTCAAATAAATTTTCTGATGCAAGAAAGTATGCAAGAACAAATGAAAAACACATAAGAAAATCTATGGAACCCTATAGAAATATGATTGCAGAAAAGATGGCTAAAGATGATATCACTATACCTTCAGGAACGAGTAAACTTGAAGCTGCAAGGTGGCTGATCCGTGTTAGTCATCATATTGCACGTATAACCTATCATATGGAAAAGGCTGTTTTATATACAACAAAATGATCTTTAAAGATGTAATAAATAGATTTTACATTAGCTTACGTTATATCACTTAGTGTTATAATACTATCTGTTAAAGGAGAAAAATTATGCCAAAATCACACAAGTTAATCTATGCAGTGTATCTAGTTATTTGGGTCATTATGGCGATCAATCCCAAATATCCTGCTGATTGGCTTATTGAAAATGTATTAATATTCATTTTTTTTCCTTTTATTATTTGGATGGATACAAAGTATCACTTTACACTTTTAAGCATGATTTTTCTTCTACTATATACCAGTTTACACTCTTTGGGATCGCACTATACCTATGCAGAGATGGAGCACTTTAATAGCATCACACAGTTTTTTGGCTTTGAGCGAAATCATTTTGACCGCTTAGTACATTTTCTTTTTGGATTACTTCTCTTTAGAGTATTGTTTGAAATAATTACTCCAAGTACAACTACCATTAAAACTGCTTTACTCTTTACCTTTACGATGATCGTTTCTATCTCAACATTTTATGAATTGCTCGAGTGGCTTGCAGTGGTTATATTGCATCCTGATCTAGGCATGGCTTTTTTAGGCACACAGGGAGATGTATGGGATGCGCACAAAGACACTGCACTTGCAATGGCAGGTGCCTTGACCAATATTCTTTTTTATCAAAGCTATAAGCATTTATGGCTATTGAAAAGAACATAAAATCTATATATTAAAAAGCTGTGGGTTATAAGCCTAATCTCTTTTTCTTGTATCTTACAACACGGCCATCATCATCAGCAAGATAAACAAAGCCTTTAGCATCAAAGGCTATACCTTCCCAGGCACCTTTCTCTAATTTAACTTTTTGTACAATTTTCTTCTTTTTCTGATCATACTTGATCAAAAGATCTTCTTTATCACTCACCATATAAAGATACCCATCATGATAGGTAAGTCCTGCAGTATCAGCAACATGATGTTCAATAACATCAACGATCCTTGAAGGATAAGGCATCAATCTAACTACAGCAATGAAAGATTTCTTTTTCTTGTTGGATTGTTTGGCTAGATAGACTCTATTGCCTACTTTCGTTATGCCTTCTACCCCTGATTTTTTATTAAACAGCGGTAGCTTTTTTCCATTATATATGGTATCCAAAGGAATTTCCTTCTTTTCACCTGTCTGCCTGTCAACAATTAACATACCTTTATTTTCAAGAGCAAAGATCATCTCTGTATCTTCACATACGATACCTTCAAGATCATAATTTCCCAACCTTATTTTTTGAAGTATCTTACCTTTTCTATTTATCTTATAGTAAGCCCCTTCATCATTGGCGATAACAAGTGTATCATCACTGATACAATGACTTATCCCTGAAGCTTCCGGGATCTTTGCGATCACCTTTCCCTTTGGATCAGCACAGGCACTAACCAATAATACAAAAGGAAGCCAAAAATAATATTTTATATATTGCACCCGAATT
>JBFEKK010000033.1:0-7371 GCA_041552675.1 Sulfurovum sp. | reverse complement strand
GGTCATCGACGTGGATCTCGGGGAAAGAAAAAAGGTGATGAGCAGTGAAAAAGCCATCAAAAAGAGCAGAAAGCGTAAAAATATAGCCGTAGCAAAGACACCCTTATGTCTGCTCGCGACAAAAGAGGGCATAAAGGCCTGTGTAAATGCACCCTCTGCAAAGATACGGCGAAAAAGATTAGGTAGCTTAAATGCCACAAAGAACATATCACTCCACATGGATGCTCCCAAGGCCGAAGCCATAAGAACATCACGACCCAGGCCGGTAACACGTGAAACTAAGATACCGAAGCTGTTAGTGAAGATAGATTTTAATCGCATACTTTTCTTTTATTTTAAATTAAAGGTATTTTAGCGTAATGTTGATATGAATTAAAAACATGTCAATTTGACATATTTATCTATGTGAACTTAAACTCTTGATATACTTTGAGAACTTAAACGCATAAGGGAAAACATGATAGTAGGCATAGAAGGTACATTAGAAAGAAAAGAACCCACTTTTGTTCATCTGAATGTGAACGGACTGATCTATGAAGTGATGGTGTCTCTTCATACATCAAATACTATAACAGACAAAAAAGTCAAACTTTTTGTGACACAGGTCATACGTGAAGATGCTAATCTTCTATTTGGATTTATGGATAGCAATGAACAAAAGATGTTTGACACTGTTTTGAAAATAAACGGCGTAGGGCCAAAAGTAGGATTGGCTATCTGTTCCACCTTTACACCCAGTACTTTCGCAAAAGTAGTCGCTTCTAAAGATGTCAGTATGTTGAAACGCGTGCCTGGTATTGGACCTAAGGCAGCTGGTCGTATTTTAGTTGAATTAGCTGACTTTATAGTCGATAGTCATGAGGAGAGTGAGAACAGTGGAGCTTTAAATGAAGCAACAATGGCTCTTGAGAGTCTAGGATTTAAAAAAGATGCCATTCAAAAAGCGCTACATGGATGTAGTGGTGATACGAGTACATTGGTCAAAGAAGGGTTGAAGAAGTTACAGAGACTATAGTAGTATTGGTTTATGCTCTTTTAAATATCAACTCTTTGATATTTTGTCCTATTTCTTCTGCTACGACAGAACATTTTACGACAAAAAGAAAATAGATGGGACGTTTGACCACATGATAGAGACTTTCAAAGTTGCCCATTCCTTTTGAGAGTACAATATCTGCACGATCAAAGATCTCTTTTGAGATACTGTTGGCTTCTTCAAGATCAAAAGCTGGTGTTTCAACACCTGTATCGACAATGTGGGCACAATCTTTGAGAAGTTGACCCTCTTTGAGCGTTACATCATTGATGATGGGGATGCCTCTGACAAAGTAGTGGACAGTGATATCATAATGCTTTTTAATGGTCTCTATTAGCAGTTTATCAAAAATATGTTCCCCGACATTATCACCGAGTATCACCATCTCTTTGGCATGCTGTAATTCTTTAATGAAGTCCAAAGTATGATCGATGGCAAATGCTTTATATAAATGATATTGGATCATTTCGTCCAGATCAAACTGCTCTTGTGCTCCAAAATCAATGACATTCCCTAGGACAGCCATTTTAAGTGCATCGGGAATAGTGTGTATGAAAGAGGTATCTATTTTTAATGCTTGTTCTGTAGCATATGCTTTTGCAAGGGCTACGGGATCTTTTTCTCCAGTGATCTCAGAAATTCCCTGATAGATATCTTTTGCGATCTGTGGAGGTGTACTTGACAGATTATGTTCACTTAGAATCCGCGCAGTATTGTCGAGTATCTTTTTACTTGTACTATCATCAAGCTCTAAAAGTTTGGTGACTTTGAGGGATTGTTCAAATAAGCAGACTAAGCAATCAGGTTTAATGTTCATGTCACATATCCTTCAAACGATGCTCAAAATGTTTATAGAAGCTCTCAAAGATTTAGTTAGAAAGCAAATAAATGAATACAAGGTAGCTTAGAAATCCACCTAACATCCAAGCAACTATATGTATAATCCTAATTTTACATTTTTCTTCATCTTTCTCTGCTAATTCATTTATTATTTTATTAGCAGTTTCTAGCTCTTTTTCTAATTCTTCAATTGTTTTCATATTTAACCTTTGTTGTATAACCAATTATAAAGTTTAAAGCTTTAAGTATCCTACTTTTAGCATCCACATGCACTTGATATATTGATAAAGTAAAACAAGCATATTCGTATTTAGTTTTACCAAATACTGTAACCAAATTTGATGTTCAGGGAATTATTTAGAGTATCATCTTCTATTTCATGACTGTAGGAAAGTGTAGTAAACCATTTTTTGTTGATTTTATAAAAAAGTGTACTCATGATAGATTTTGATGGTTGATATGCGGTAAATTTACTTTCAGCATAACTATAAGCGATATTTACATAAAAGTTTTGAGTAAAAAAGTAACCGCTTCCTACATAAAAAGTATTAATGTCTTGTAGAGGATCTGTATCTTCTTCATCATTGATGAATGTATGGCTTGCTCCTGCAAAGAGTGAAAGTGATGAGATTGGATAATGGGTTAGAGAACTATAGAGTGTATAGTCTGTTTGATTACCTATAAAATCATATGTCGGTAATTTAATACCTAAACCAAGACCGAGTTTTAGGGAATCAGTGAGTTTGAATTTTCGCTTTATTTTGAGAATGGTGTCCTGCATGCCATTCTGTGAATCTATTTGAAAATATCCTGTTCGAACTGAATAACTCCACGTATCACGATAATAAATAAGTTGAACTTTTGATGTATGTTGTAACTCTCTGTCTAATGTATCTTCATTGTTACTTAATCCATATCCAAAACTGATATCCAAACCATCATTGTTTTTATCTTCTGGAAAGATCAGGGTACGGGTTGAACAACCATGTTGATTCACTACATCTAAAAAAGGTGTATTTTTGCATTGATCTACGGAATCAGGTACACCATCCAAATCTTGGTCCTTGATCGTTTCTGCAGAACATAGGGTAGTAAGTGTGAAACCAAGTAAAAGTATCTTAGTCATCGTCATCATGTTCATCCTCAATATGGTCTTCAGTTTCGTTTTCGATGTGTTCTTCGGTTTCATTTTCTATACTCTCTTCAGTTTCGTTTTCAATGCTTTCCTCAGTTTCATTCTCTATACTTTCTTCGGTTTCATTCTCAATACTGTCTTCAACTTGATTCTCTGTTTCATTTTCTATATCTACTTCTATTTCATCTTCATATTTATGATCCCGGAGTATTTCATTTCTCTCACATCTTTCTTTATTGTTATGGGTTTTACATATCTCTCTAACGTATGTTTGTCTTACACGATGTTTTAATTCTTTGATGGCTTTTTCACTATGTTCACTTTGGGTAATAGATTTGAGTTTGGTTATAGCATCAATACGCGCGTCTTCATTCATATGAGAAATTTCTTGTTTAAATTGGTTCATAAGTATGAAGCGTTCTTCTATAGAAGCTTTTTGAATAGCTTCTATACGTGCATCTATATTTGCATACAGAGGTACAATAGATAAGAGTAACCATAGTAAGTGTTTTAAAATATGATCTTTGATAGCTATTCCTTTCTAAGATGTTGAAAATTCAATATAATTTTTGTACCGCGATTGATCTGACTTTGGATATTCATACCTATATTGAGTTCATTACATAATTTTTTGACGATATGTAGTCCTAGACCGATGCCTCTGTCTTGTTCTTTATAGTAACGATGCAAGACTTTATCCACATCTTTGATCCCTTTACCTGTATCTTCTATAACGACAGTTTCATTAGAAATTGTTACTCTTACTTCCCCGTTAGCTTTATTGTATTTTGCAGCATTACTGAGTATATTATCTAAAATACGCATAAGTAGTTCATGATTGGTCGTTTTGACCAACTCATTTTGTTTATCGTATATATATGCCAGATCAGGGTAGATATTTTGTATATTTTTTAGACGTTCATCCACCAAAGTTACAATATCTACATTTTGGCTCTGAGAGGGAGAATTGTGTAGAAAACTTTTTAAATTATTTTGTAAACGTAAGAGATTGTCTATACTTTTAGAAAGTCTAGACATATAAGGGTCTTCACCCTTTTCATCTTGAAACATTTTAATATTTAGGACCATAGAGGTAATCGGTGTATTGAAGTCATGCAAGATATCTTTAATGAACTCATCATTCAGGCGCAGGGCTTTTCGAATAGGGCTTAAGCTGTAAAATGTAAAAAAGAGTGCAACGCCTAAAAGAAGTAAAGAAGCCAGAATAAATTGAATCCAAAATGATTGGGTGATCTCTTGTATATCTGCGTGTAGTTTATCTGCAGGATACGAGATCTTCATATAATATTTTTTTGATTTTGGAATCGTGAAATAGGCATATGTTCCATTGCCATCATAAAGTTTATTCAGTATGTTTTCATTTTGAAGTGCAAAGTCAAATGAAAACTGTTCACAGTCCAGAGAATAGCTGCACAGTTGCATATTTTGTAAAAGTGTATGTCTATACTCAGTTTTTTTTGTACGATACAACTCAATAAAAAGCAATACAAGGAGTATTTCTAAAAGAGAGAAAAAAACAAGAAAATTTTTAAATAGGGACTCTTTTTCATAATTTTTCAAGTATATATCCCTTCCCTCTGATATTTTTGATGTCGATGTCCAACCTTTGCTTTATTTTAGTGATGGCTACACGTAAAGCAGTATCTGAACTATGATCAAGACATTCATAAAGCTCTTCTTTTGTGATAACCGAACCGCATTGTAGTAAAAGTTTTTCAAAGATTTTGAGCTGTACATTACCTAAATCAACAATCTCTCCATTGAACCTGATGATCTGTGACTGTGGATCATACTCCAGATGTTTATAAGAAAGTGTGGATGTTGCAAATTTTGCTGCGATACGGATGAGGAGTTCTTGTGGATCAAAAGGTTTTTTGATGTAGTCAATAGCCCCTAATTTAAATCCTTCCGCCATAGAGTTCATATCTGTTAGTGCAGTGATGAAGATGGTAGGTGTTGTATCGTCCGCATATCGAAGAGATTTCAGAAGATCGATACCACTACCTATGGGTAGATTAATATCGAGCAAGTAGAGATCATAGGTATTGTTAAAGGTTAATGCTTCTGCCTCTTCTATACTCAATGCAGTATCTACATCATATCCTTCCTTTGTGAGGAAGAGTTGTAGTGTTTCACTAAGTATATGATCATCTTCAAGCAGCAGTAGTTTCATTTCGTTTTATCCCTTTAGTGATCGTTTTGCCATAAGACTAGTTGACATTTTCCCGCCATCGGTTAAATCGTCACAAATATTCCGATGATTAATAGCAGGAATGAGAAACGATTTTGATTTATATCGGAAATGGACATATCTATCCTTGTATGTATATAATTTTGAGATATTATCTGAAAATAGTTAATGCATAAAGATAAGCAATAATTCTCATTTTTATCGGATTTCTAATCAGTGAAACAATCAATCTCCACTTGAGCCATTATGACACTCATAACAAATGATTTGATGTCCTTTTGTGAAGTTTTTTTGTTCTCCTTCCACTGAGAATGTTCTGTCTGTCCATATTTTAGAAAATCTTGAGCCTCTATAGCCTAGTCCATGACACACTTTACATTTAAAATTCACTGTTCAAATTTTATCAGGAGTTGTGTTACCGATGTGTTAGCTAAGAGGTGTTATGTTTTTTGTACGACCCGTCTGGCAGAAACAAATGTTTCAGCATAGCTCCCATGTGTGAGAGGAGAGATGATGATACCTTTCTCTTTAGAAGCAGCATGGATGAAGTTTCCATTGCCTATGTAGATACCCACATGAGTAATGGGGATGCCTCTTTTTTTATCTGTAAGGAAGAAGAGAAGGTCTCCTTTTTGCAATTCATCTCTTTGGACAGTCTGACCTTGTTTTGATTGTTCCCATGCAGTTCTGGGTAGGTTGATGTTGTGTTTTTTGAAAAGGTATTGTACATAGCCTGAACAGTCAAACCCTTCCGGTGTCGTACCGCCCCAAATATATCTACCGCCTTTGAAGTATTTAGCATCTTCTAAGAGTTTTTGTTTGTCTACTTCTGAAACTTGGTAGGTCTTTCCTACTTTTTTTGCCTCTTCCTGTGCCTTCTCGATGCGTTCTGCCCGTAGACGAGCTGCTTCAGCCTTTCGCGCAAGATACTCTGCACGGTGCAGTTCATCATAAATGGCTTGAAGTGAATACTCTGTGGCTTTTTGGTTGAGAAAGGCATTTTGTGTATGTTCAATTTGTGTACTATGAACAATATTTCCTTGCTGATCTGTAATCGTAAAGAGACTTGCTGAAGAGAATGAAAAAAGATATAAAAATGATAAAAACTGTTTGAACATGTTCCTCACCCATACTTTTTCATACTATAGCACAAAAAATATGAATGAAGGTCTTTAGTGGACTGTTCCGCAGAAGTTTGCATCACATCCATGTACCGAACCGGAAAATTTGGAGTTGTCTATGAAGAATTTCAGGAGACGCTTTTTACGGTTCTGGAAAAGTGAATTTTTAAGATTAGCGAGTGCCTCAGGTTTGTCTTTGTGTATTTTTTCTAGCTTTCCCGTCGTCTCGAAATAGAATTCCCAGTCATCCTCATCAACCTGTTTAGCCATATAAAATGGTGTACCATGACAGGAGGTACACAGTTTTTGTACAGTTCGGAATGCCTTTGTATCATACTTTTCTGCACAGAATGAGAGAGAAATGATAGAAGAAATAAGAAATGTGAGAGCAACGATTTTTTTCATAAAAAGACCTTTTTTATACCCATTGTAATATCTGTATGTGCACTGTGTGTGTAGTCATATTTAGTTATGGTATGAATAGGATATAATACGCTCCATGGATCATAATATCATCATTATAGGGGGAGGAGCAAGTGCACTGATGCTTGCATCTCTACTGCCTAAAAATACGGCTACCATCATAGAGTCCAACCCAAAGCCGGGTGCGAAGATACTTGTCTCGGGCGGAGGTAAATGTAATATTACCAATAGTCGTATGGGAACACAGTACTTTCTTGGTGATACAAACTTTGTGCAAGAACCCTTAAAAAAATTTAATGAAAAAGCACTTTTACGATGGCTGGAGAGACAAAATCTACATCCAGTACTGAGGAAAGAAACACAATACTTTTGTAAAGACTCAGCTAAAGAGTTATTGGATATTTTTTTAAAAGAGAGTAAGAAACAAACACTCTGTACCTCTGAACAGGTTTTGGAAGTAACGAAGCGTGATGAGATCTTTTATGTGAAGACGAACAAAAAAACTCATACATCCAAAGCGGTGGTAGTCGCTTCGGGCGGATTGAGTTTTCCTAAAATTGGAGCGAGCAGTATAGGGTATGAGATCGCAGAGTCATTTGGACAT
>JBFEKK010000032.1:0-7455 GCA_041552675.1 Sulfurovum sp. | reverse complement strand
GGAAAAGATCCAAGTAAGATCACTACAGCGTTAGAAGAAGCAAAAGTCTATTTGAGTGAAGTGTTAGAAGGCGGAAATTAATATGACAGAACTATTTAACAACTATGGACATTTGATCGTTTTTTTACATGTGCTTTCTGCCTTTGTCTGGGTAGGTGGTATGATAGCGATTCGTGTAGCAGTCCATCCCGTAATTCAGCGAGGTGGTGTGACTGCAGCAGAGATGTTGCAAAACGATGTCATGTCGGCTATGTTGCAACCCAAGCAGAGGTTAGGCATTACCTTGCAGATCACGGGTAGACTCTTTAATCTTGTCATGCTTTTTATTGCGATCTTATTTGTCACAGGTTTGATGATGGCGATAGCTACAGGTGGACACCATGGTGATTTAAAATCGCTTTTTCTTTCCAAAGAGATTATCTGGACGATCATGGCAATCAATTACACCTATATGTATATCAAACGTGCAAAAGCATGGAAGCTATTTTCTAAAGGTGATGTTGCACTTGCTAAAGCACAGATGAGTTTCATTCCTAACTTACTTTTACCCATCAATATTGTGTTAGGAATCGTAGCATTATGGTTAGGTGTATCTCTTAGAGGACTGTAATGATCTGTTTATGTTCATCTTCTGAAAGCAGGGCACTGCTTCTCCATAAATTTGGAATCGATTTTATGCAAAAGTCAGTAGATTATGATGAAGAACAGATCACCACACCCATTGCAAAAGATTTTGTCTATACAGCAAGTAAAGGTAAGTTGGAGGCAGCCATTCGTGAATTTGGATTGGAGATACCTCTGCTTTGTGCAGATACGGTTATCGCTGCTGCTGATGGAACTATCTTACGAAAAGCCAAAAATGTAGAAGATGCAAGACGCATTTTAAACATACAAAGTGGTTCGACTATCTCTATTATCTCCTCTGCTCACTACAAATCAAAGAGCCTTGCTTTTTCAGATATCTCTGCAACGCATTATCATTTTTCAAAGTTTGAGGAAGAGGATCTGGAAAGATATCTTGAGAGTGGACTATGGCAGGGTAAAGCAGGGGGATGTATGGTTGAAGGCTTTTGCAAAAAGTACATCAAATCTGTAGATGGTTATGAGAGTACAGCCATGGGGTTGCAAGTAGAAACACTATTACCATGGATAAAGGTTAAAAATTAATATGTATGAAAATGAATTAAAAGCACTCAAAAAAGCAGGACGATTTAGAGAGCGCAAGCTTTTTGATGACAGATTGGATGATCTGGCTTCCAATGATTATCTGGGCCTGTCACTGAATAAAAAACAGTTTAAAAAAGCAGTAAAACTGGTGAATGAATATGAGACAGTCAGTTCAAAAGCCAGTATGCTTGTGAATGGGTATCATCCTATACACAGGATCTTTGAGATGACCATGGCAGAGTATAATGGCTTTGAAGAGGGACTTGTAGTAGGTTCCGGATTTTTGGCAAATATGGCACTCATCGAAGCACTGGTTCGTAAAGGGGATATGCTTTTCATGGATGAAGAGTACCATGCCTCTGGTATGATGGCTTCACAACTTTTGGGAGACAGGGTGGTGACATTCACCCATAATGATGTGGATGATCTAAGAGAAAAGTTAGCGGCACATCCGGCCAAAAGACAGATCATCGCAGTGGAAGGCGTCTACTCTATGGGTGGTGATCTTTGTAAGAAAGAGATATTTGACATTGCCGATGAAGTTAAAGCACTGCTTATCGTAGATGAAGCACACAGTGCGGGAGTACTTGGACTCAAACTATTGGGTATTTTTGAGTATTATGGCATTACGATCAATGAGAGACATATAAAGATGGGGACACTGGGTAAAGCCTATGGTTCTTATGGTGCATATATTTTGGCTTCCAAAAATGTTATAAGTTTCTTGGAAAACAGAGCAAAACCTATCATCTATTCTACGGCACCTTCTGTGTTTGATACGGCATTGGGGTTGGTCAATGTCAAACATATACGTAAAAATGCAGAAACATATACAAAGAAGATCCTTGAACGACAGATGGCAGTAAGAAAACAGTTGGGTATAAACTGTCAAAGTCTCATTGTACCCATAGAGATGCCAAGTAATGAACATGCATTGTTTGTGCAGAAAGGGTTGATGGCCCAAGGGTATCTGGTAGGAGCAATCCGTCAGCCTACTGTCGAAAAGCCTATCATAAGGGTGATACTGAATTTGGGTGTCTCTGTTAAGAAGATCAGACATGCGTTAGCGCTCATTAGCCATAACACGGTACAATAACTATTAAATAAAAAATATATGAATTATGAAGGGTCTGTGTGTTCAATAGTTTAATAAAAGGTTCCATTATCTTAGCAATGCTATTTGGCATAGCACTGACTGCAGCGTTTATTTATGCCTATGAAGAGATATCTTTAGATGCAGATAAACTCATCAACTATAAGCCCGAAACCTCTTCGATCGTTTATGATAGACATGGTGAGAAACTGGCCTATGTATTTAAAGATCAACACCGCCTTTATGCACGCTATGATGAAATCCCCGGTTTTCTCGTTGAAGGGCTTGTGGCGATGGAAGATACACAGTTCTTTGAGCACAATGGTGTGAACCCGGATGCGATCCTCAGAGCGATAGTCAAAGACATTCAAGCAGGTGCATTTGTTGAGGGTGGAAGTACACTGACCCAACAGCTTATCAAGAACAAAATACTCTCAAACGAAAAGAAACTTGCACGTAAGATCAAAGAAGCTATTTTAGCACTGAAGATCGAACATGAGTTAAGTAAAGAAGATATCATTGAGCGATACCTCAATGAGATATCGTATGGTAATAACTATTTTGGTGTCAAAACGGCTGCAAACGGATATTTTCATAAAGAGCTCAATGAGTTGACGCTCAAAGAAGCGGCAATTTTAGTAGGTTTGCCAAATGCGCCGAGTTATTACAATCCGCTCAAACACTACAAACGTGCTTTAGATCGTGCCAATAATGTACTCTATCGTATGAAAAGCATAGGGTGGATCACGCAAAGTGATTATCTTAAAGCAGTGAAAGAATCCCCTGAAGTCTATAGGACTTCTTTAACACAAAATATAGCACCTGGTATAGTAGATGAAGTACTGAGACGGTTTAAAGGGAGATTGGGTGACATCCGTACCGGTGGTTATCAGATCTACACGACTATAGATATGAAACAACAAGCCATTGCAAAAGAAGCGGTTGATTTTGCCTACAAGAAAGCACTTGATAAATATAAAGAAAAAGCAGAAACCTCTACATTAAATACAGCATTTGTAGCTGTAGAGAGTAAAACAGGCGATATTTTAGCGATGGTTGGCGGGGCAAATTATGAAAAATCTGCTTATAACCGTGTGACACAGTCAAAGCGTCAGCCTGGATCTGCATTTAAACCGTTTATTTACCAAACAGCATTAGATATGGGGTACAATCCCGCAAGTCCTTTGACAGATCTGGCGAGAACCTTCCAGTATTATCAGAATGGTAAACCAAAAATTTGGGCACCTAAGAATTATGAACGTGACTTTAAAGGATTTGTTCCATTCAGGGAAGCATTGGTACATTCACGTAACCTTGCAACGATCAATTTAGTAGCTGATCTTGGGGTAAGTACGATCCGTAAAAGATTGGCATTTTTAGATGTGCCACATATCCCTAGAGACATGTCCATAGCCTTAGGTAATCTTGGGTTAAGTCCACTGAAAATGGCACAGATATTTTCAGTATTTGCCAATGAAGGTCATATGATAGAGCCAAGACTTGTAAGTAAGATCATCTCTAAAGAGGGTGCAGTAATTTATGAAACACGTCCTAAAGAGATAGAAGATTTTACCACTCCTGAACAGGCTTACTTGATGACAGATGTCTTGATGGATGTCGTTAAAAGAGGTACAGGTAGAAATGCAAGAGTAGAGGGCATAGAACTTGCAGGGAAAACTGGAACTACTAACAACAATATCGATGCATGGTTTTGTGGGTACTCTCCAACGATTGAAACCATTGTTTGGTTCGGTCGAGATGACAATACACGCATAGGACGTGGAGCGACAGGAGGTGCACTGGCTGCACCTGCATTTTCTTTTTACTATAAAAAATTATTAGAGTTGTATCCTGAGACAAAACGAACATTTGATATACCTGAAGGTGTATTTAGAGGTGAGTATCAAGGCAAGTCAGAACTTTACACACAAAATTCTCCACTGCCTGACAGTCACAAAAAAACGGTACAAAATTATGATGAATATGATCAACTCTTAGAAGAAGAGATGGAGATCACAGAAGATATCGATCCTGAAGATGGAGAGATAGGATATGCACCTACGATCAATATCGATGAAGAGCCGGTTTCTGAAGAAGAAATGGTTGAAGAAGATGATCCTTTACATCCTAAACGAAAAGTGCCTTTGACCCCTGTTTCTAACGACAGTGGTACCTTGTTTTAAAATGCAAAAAGAGCTCATTTTTGTTCTTGACCCCATGTGTTCATGGTGTTGGGGATTTGCTCCTGTGATAGAAGAGCTATGTACTACACTGAATGATGAATATACGTTCTCCTTGGTCTTAGGTGGCTTACGTACCAAAGGACAAATGCCTTGGGATGAGAGTTCAAAAGAGTATCTAAAAGGACATTGGAAACAAGTCTCACAAAGAACAGGACAAGTATTTTCAGACAGTTTATTTGAAAAAGAGTTTTTTGACTACGACACGTATCCTGCATGTAAAGCAGTGATAACCGTAAGAGAACTTTTCGGAATGCAAAGTGCTTTTGCCTATTTACATACGATACAAGAAGCATTTTATACCAGAACCGAAGATATCACAAACGTAGAGATTTTAATCAGTTTACTGCATAGGTCAGAGTCAGATAAGAGAACATTTAGAACGTTCTTTGAAAGTGACAGAGCGCAGCTTCTGATGGAACATGATTTCGCAAAAGCACGTTCTATGGGAGCCAATGCATTTCCTTCAGTAGTGGTCATAGATGAAGAGGGACACATGGTATGCCAAAAAGGCTATCGAAGTCTGCTTGAAATGCAAAAGCTCTTAAAATAATACTATTAAAGGAAAATAATGCATAGTTTCGCACCAGAGATCATACTTATCACTATACTGGGACTGGTTGTCTTTTCAGATGCCTTAGCCAATAAATTCAAGATACCTTCAGTTTTTTTACTGCTCATAGGTTCATACACCGTTTACACCTATGTACCTATGGTAGTACCGATAGACCTTCCACGCTATTTTGATACGATCATCTTGTTTTGTATACCGCTTATATTTATGGGGGATGCTTTACATCTACATTTTAGTGACATCAAAAAACATGGTTGGAGTATCTTCTATTTGGCAGTGATCGCGGTGGCTCTCTCTATTACTACTGGAGCAAGTATGTACTACTTCGGGATCTTTGAAGGACTTACACTTGGCGCTTACGTCTCACTCTTTGCGATCAATATGGCTACTGATGCAGTCAGTGTGCAGTCGGTACTTTCCCGTTTTAAAGGTATCGGGCATGATATTAAAGTTTTGATCGAGGGTGAATCTTTGGGTAACGATGCCACAGCTGTTATCGCCTTTTTCTTCATAGGGTTACCATGGATGATGAGTGGTACGATAGATGCTGGTGAAGCGGCAATGGATGCACTCCGTGTTTTTGCAGTGAGTATAGGGATCGGGATTGCATTTGGATATCTTTTCTATATGATGATGAAACTAATAGACGATAAAAGAGGAGAGCTTTTTGTTTTTATCATCGAAGCGTATCTTGCGTATGTGGTAGCTGAACATTTTCATGTCAGTGGTATCTTGACGTTGATCACGGCAATCATCGCAACCAAGGCTTGGATCGATATGGATATGAAGACGTTAGGTGAAGAGGAAGCGAAAAAGAGCAAAACATTTTTGCAGAAGCTTCGTCTGCATGGGATTGATTCGACAACTTCTGAGCGCATGGAGTATATTTATGAGATGGCAAAAGAGTTTGGCTATATCGCAGCAGTCATGATTTTCTTTGTTTTGGCAGAGATGGTAAGTCTAGAGAAGTTCTGGGAGTATAAAGTAGAGATATTAACAATGTTTATCATTACGACATTGATCCGTGCAATATCCATGGCAAAATTCGCTTTTTGGGGCAGTAAGCTAGAACAGATTAAGCCGGTTGGTTTTGAAGGGTGGTTTATACTTACCTTCTCAGGAATGAAAGGGGCACTTTCTATCATCCTTGTACATATGATCCCTTCATCATTTGATCATAAAGAGCTTTTTGAAGTAGTTACTACAGGAGTGGTGATGATGTCTATCTTTGTCTACGGTACAACACTTTGGGCATATTTTACTTTCTTTAGAAAAGAGGAAGAGAAGAAGTTATTTATACACTAGAGTTCTATAAAATTTTAAAGATAAAAAACAAGATGGAAACCTTATAAAATTATATATTTTATAAGGTTTCAAGACTGTTCAGAATTTCATGTCAATACTCGATAGTAATAAAATCATAGTATATTGATTCCAAATTTTCCAAGAACTATTATCATAAAATTGTTAGTATCATGGATAAAGTCATCTTAGCTAAAAAGGTATCCCTTTTTTACAGGATAAGTAATTTAGTTAAATTATTATATTGCTAAATACCTTTTACATATTTTTTATATATTATGGGTAATATTATTATAGAATTGTAAAAAGGACAATATGATGAAAAACACTTTAGTAAAATTGTTATTAACAGGGGCGCTTATTGCTTCAAGTAGTTTGATGGCTGAGCCATTAAGCAAAATGGATTTAATTAATCAGGCAAAAAAAGAAGTAGGTGAAGTGACACCCAAAAAATTAAAAACAATGCTTGACAATGGTGATGATGTTATTGTTTTAGATGTGCGTGAAACCGAACAATATGCAGAGGGAAGTATACCGTTTACTGACTTTGACAAAGAGAATTTTCTTTCTGTAACGCGTGGAAATTTGGAGTGGGAAATTAATGCAATTATTCCTGATAAAGATGCATATATTGTAACTTATTGTCGTAGAGGCGGACGTGGAGCTTTGGCAGCACAAGTATTAAGAAAAATGGGCTATAAAAAGGCTACAACACTTCAAGGTGGTCTAAAAGGATGGATAAAAGCGGGGTATCCTGTAAAAACAGGATTAGGAAATGTTGTATTGGAAAAGGAAAAATAGATATAACAATAATTATCTAGGGAATGAAGCCGTCTTTATTTTTACTAATTAAATGAATATGGGATATGTAATTATCAGCTAATTTAAAAACCTTATAAAGTTATATATTTTATAAGGTTTTGTAGAATAAGACATTTTGATATACTCTTAATACTGAAGTAATGTATATAGAAGGACATTTTGTTTTTTAAAATTTGTAATTTACACCAATCATTACTACTGGATAGAATTTATAATCTTCTACTTCATCAATAATTTTTTGAGTTTCAATAACAAGG
>JBFEKK010000031.1:0-7507 GCA_041552675.1 Sulfurovum sp. | reverse complement strand
GTGGCATACCAAAGATCGATGTGACTTTTGACATAGATGCGAGCGGGATACTCAATGTGACTGCCAAAGATGTTGCGACAGGGAAAAGTCAATCGATCAAAATTACTGCATCCACAAGACTATCCAATGAAGAGAAGGAAAAGATGGTAGAAGAGGCTGAAAAATATGCAGATGAAGATAAAAAAAGAAAAGAAAAAGCAGACAAGCTAAATACAGCGGATGCTGTCTGTTATGAAGCCGAAAGAATGTTGGCTGATTATGGAGACAAACTTGAGAGTGAGTTGAGAGGCAAGATAGAAGCAAAACTAAAAGAGGCAAAGGAAGCAGTTAAAAATGCTGATATTGAATTGGCTACCGAGCGTTCAGAAGCACTCAAAGAGCTTATGAAACAAGCAGGTAGTGCTATCTATGGACAGACACAAGGAGAGACTAGCTCAGCTGGTAGTCAAGGTAGAGAAACGAAAAGTGGAGATGCACCCTATGAGAGGGTAGTAGATGCGGATTTCCATGAATCGAAGTAGTCACTAAAGCATTGCTATGGCAGAGAAAAGGGATTATTATGAAGTACTTGGTATCAAAAAGGATGCGGATCAAAAAGAGATAAAAGATACCTTTCGTAAACTCGCCTTAAAGTACCATCCTGATAGAAATAAAGAGCCAGATGCAGAAGAAAAATTCAAAGAGATAGCCGAAGCCTATGCCGTGCTTTCCGATCCGAAAAAGCGAAAAGAGTATGACAATAGAGGGTTTGCAGGAGTTTCGGATTTTTCCGAGGAAGACCTTTTTGGCGGTATCAATTTTGATGATATCTTTAAGGGAAGCGGTTTCGGTTTTGACCTTGGTGGTTTTGGAGGAGGGCTCTTTGGCAGTTTCTTTCATCGTGGAGACGAATATAGATCCAGAGGTGCAGATATACGAGTGGAAGTAGAGGTACCGCTGAAAAAGATTGTTACCGGTGGTGATGAATCTATACATATCAGTCACCTTCGTGCCTGTTCTCAGTGCAAGGGAACGGGTGCAGCACCAGGTACAGAACCGCGTGTATGCAAAACATGTAACGGTACAGGAAATCTTATCAATACCAGACAGGAAGGCAATGTTTCCTATCAGGAAATAAGAACATGTCCAAATTGTTCAGGAAAGGGCAAATTTATCGATGAGCCATGTCAAAAATGTAACGGTACAGGTATGATAGATGAACCTGAAACATTAACAGTAAAGATACCTGTAGGAGCCGAAGAGGGTATGGTACTACGAGTGCCGTCTCATGGAAGACCAAGTAAAAGCAAAGAAGGAAAACCGGGTGACCTTCTTGTGGTAGTTCGTACAGCTTATGATGAACGTTTTAAGCGTTCAGGGGCAGACCTTTGGCATTCAAAGGATATTGAATTGATCGATGCAGTATTGGGTACAGAAATGGAAGTCCCTACTATGGAAGGTTCTGTGACAGTTACCGTCCCTCAAGGTACACAGCCCAATTCTATACTCCGCCTTGGCGGGAAAGGACTTCCTCATTTTGGAGAAACAAAAAGAGGAGATCTTTACCTTCGTCTTCATGTGCATATCCCCGAGAGTTTAAGTCAGGAGGAGAGAGAACTGTATATGAGACTTCGTACACTTGGAAACGCTAAGTGATCAAGACTCTTTCTTTTTACTGCTTTTATCTTTTTTTGGATGATTGAATTCCCTTGCTATCTTTGAAAATTCTTGGAGACGTCTTATAACTCTTCCATTAACTGATGAAGATGGAAAACGTCCTTTATCGTCTGCTTTTCCGGCTTCTATTCCGGTAAGAATCGATATCCCTTCATCAATCGTTTTTACAGCATAAATAGCAAACTTTTCTTTTTCAACAGCATGAATCAGTTCTTTTTTGAGCATAAGATGCTTGACATTTGCTTCAGGAATGATGACACCGTAAAAGGCTTCAGGATCTTTACGCATACAAATATCAAAAAAGCCTTCTATCTTCTCATTGATACCGCCAATTGCCTGTATCTCACCAAATTGATTGACTGAACCTGTTACTGCAATATTTTGTTTGATTGGAAGACCGGATAAGGATGAAAGTAATGCGTAGAGCTCTGTAGAAGAGGCACTATCTCCTTCGATGATTCCATAGGATTGCTCAAAGACTAAAGATGCAGATAGACTTAGTGGTAGATCAGATGCATATGTGGATCCTAAATAAGCACTTAGGATCATAATTCCTTTTGCGTGGATAGGACCACTAAGCTCCACTTTCCGTTCTATGTTGATAATATCACCTTTCCCGATACGTGTTCTGGCAGTCACACGTGATGGAAGACCAAACTGATATCCTCCTATGGAAATAAAGCTTAGTGCGTTGATCTGTCCGACAGTACTTCCTTTGACGTTGATCATGATCGTATCTTCGTCTATCTGTTCATAAAGTTTCCTTTGAATACGGTTGAGACGTTGGATACGTGTCTCAAGCACTTTTTCAATATCGCTTTTATCTATGGCAGAATGATGATTCTTTCTAGCCCAATAATCACCTTCTTTTAATAGATCAGAAAGTGTAGTAAGGTGAGTTGAAAACCTTAATGCATGTGATACTTCTCGTGAACTTTGCTCAATGATCCTTGCAACAGCCTGAGGAGTAAATGGAAGTAAATTGTGTCTACTTGCAATGGTTCCTATCATTCTTGCATAGAGTTGAATGTTTTCGTTATTTCGAGGTATATCATCTTCAAAATCAGCACTGACTTTGAAAAGCTCTTGAAATTCAGGATCATAATGATGTAACAGATAATATAAGATTCTCTCACCGATCAAGATGACTTTTAGATTGATGGGAATAGGTTCAGGTTCAAGTGTTATGGTACTGATAAGAGAGTATTGCTGTCCCAGTGACTCAATGCGTAGCTCTTTGGATCGCAAGACTCTTTTGAGTCCTTCATAAGAGAAAGGCTGCATCAGTAATTTTCTCGCATCAATGATAAGATATCCACCATTAGCCTTATGTAACGCACCAGGCTTTATCATACTGAAATCAGTGACTAGTGTGCCTACTTGAGATAGATGTTCAATACGCCCTATAAGATTTTGATGAATTGGATTATCTTCAAAGATAACTGGTGCACTTTTAGTTCCGTTATGATGAGAGATAAAAAGATTGACTTTATAACGTGTAAACGAAGGCTTATAATACTCTTGAAGAAATATAGGTATATTTGCCTCTTCGGGTTTCATTAAAAAATCTCTGACATGGTGAATTATATCACTCTGTAGATCATCTAGATAATGAATGATCTTTTCTGAATAGGCATATTTCTGACGCAGTTCATCTATGGATGACTTCACTGCTTCATAGGTAGTTTTTTGGTCATGTGCCTTAAATTCTTTCTGCATTTCCTTGTTCGACTCACCGACTTTGTGCAGTGCATCTCTGACGATGATTTCAAACTCATCAACTCTACGATTGATCTCTTCTTTTTTGTCATCAGGAATTGCTTTAAATTCTTCTTCAGAAAGTACTTTTCCATCAACAATAGGTGTAAATGTAATTCTACTTTTGGAAGAAGCATTTAAGGAAATATTATGTTTTTTTGCCTCTTCCTCTAAATGATTAAAGATGGATGCTTTTTGATCTATATATTTTTGATTGATTGCTTCATGTTCATCTCGGTAAGTATTTCCTTCAAAAACACTAGGAAGTAATACTTTTAAAAGTTCAATCAGTTCATCAATGTCATCTTTGAATTTAAAGGCTTGCCCAAAAGCTAGTTCTATGGCAATAGGTTTTCTTGGATCTTTAAAATTATTGACATAGCACCAGTCTTTTGGCGGGGCTTCACTAGAAGCTTTTTTTTCTAGAAAGTGCATGACAGAGGAGTGTTTGCCACTCCCTGACGGACCCATTGCAAAAAGATTATACCCATCTTGTTCTATACTAGAAGCAAAGTGAATGGCATCTAAGGCATTCTCCTGACCAATTGGTTGTTCTAGTATTTCTAATTCATCAGTCGTAGTAAAAGAGAATACAGTGCTGTCACAGGAATGATAAAGTTCTGATGTAGTTAGAGAATTTGTCATAATAATCCTTAAGCATTAAATAATATTATTAGTGTAGCGAAATAATTGTAAGTAGAGAATTATTTTATATTTATTAGTAATCCTTAAAAAATATAGAATAAACGACCTTTTTTACATACTGTTTTGCTATGATAAGTATAAGACTTTATATAATAAGAAATGGAGTAAGTAGATGGAAAATGCTTTACTGATATTAATCATTACCATTAGTATCGCAACAGTACTCAATGTGGTCCTAAAAAGATTTGATATACCCACAATTATAGGGTATGTTATTACTGGTTTTACTATCTCATCACTTTTTCATTTTGCCAAAGATTCTAGGGAAATGCTATCTCATTTGGCAGAGTTCGGAATTGTATTTTTAATGTTTACCATTGGACTGGAATTTTCCGTTAACCACCTCAAAAGAATGAAAAAAGAGGTCTTTGTTTATGGTGCGTTACAAGTTATTATTTCAGGGGTACTATTCACGGGGCTAGGTTCCTTAGCTTTTGATTTGGATATTAGAAGTGCTATCGTCATAGGTTTTGCACTTGCACTCTCCTCCACAGCGATTGTCCTGAAAATCCTTAATGAAAACAATCAAATACATTCAGGCTATGGACGTACAACGCTTGGCATTCTGCTTTATCAGGATTTAGCTGTCATACCGATACTTTTAATGGTCTCCTTTTTCACCTCTGAATCAGAGTCCTTGTCCATACTCTTATTAGAAACTTTTGGAAGTGCTGTTGTTGTATTTTTAATTCTCTTTCTTTTTGGTAAATATTTTCTTGAACGATTCTTTGGCTGGATCACGGCATCAGGTTCAGAAGAGATTTTTCTGGTTGCTGTATTACTTATTGTTATGAGTGCTTCCTTTTTGGCAGATATATTTGGATTTTCCTATTCATTGGGAGCATTCCTTGCAGGGATGATAATCTCAGAAACAAAATATCGTTATCGTATAGAAACGGACCTGATACCCTTTAGAGACATTCTTTTAGGCGTCTTTTTTGTTACGATAGGCATGTTGATCGATTGGCATTCTCTTGTGAATTACGGAGATCTTATATTGGGGTTGCTCGTAGGTATTATGCTCTTTAAGGGTTTGGTTATCTTTGGTATTTTACGCTTATTTGTACAGACAAGAACAGCACTTAAGACAGCATTTGCATTGTTTCAGGTAGGAGAATTTGCCTTAGCTGTTTTTGCACTTGCATACGCCAATAACCTGATCTCTGATGAACTGAATCAGATCATGATTATTACGGTCATTCTTTCAATGATCATTACGCCTTTTGTACTGAAAAACATTAAAAAAATTGCAGATATGTTCATTAAAGAATCTTTTGCACTGCGTGATCGTGCACTTATAGGTGGTACTTATAGAAATCATATTATTGTGTGTGGATATGGACCCGTAGGACAAAAACTTGTCAAAATATTTAAAGAGAGAAATTTACTTTATGTCATACTTGAGCATGATGTTAAGGTCGTGGATAATGTAATAGCAAAAGGTGAAGAAGCAATCTATTTTGCCAATGCCGCACAGAAAATGGTCTTGTCACATTTTAATGTCAATGAGTGTACTGCGATCATCGTTACCATTGAAAATGAGATACAGAGACAATTGATCTGTGAAAATATTGCTTCATTTGATCCGGATATAAATAGTATCGTAAAAGTAAACAATAATGCAGAAGAAGAGGTGATTTCAGCATTAGGTATCAAGCATATCATCAATAGTAGAAATACTATTGCAGATATGCTAGCAGAAAAGGCCTTGGCTTGCCATCTTGAAATAAAAGAGTAAAAGTACTATGAAAAGTTATAGATACCAGTTATGAAATGGTTTTAATTTTCTTCGGTTTCTACCAAGTTCTCTATGAGCTTTACCATCATTCTAACTCCGGCACCAGAAGCACCAAAAGGGTTTTCTCCCCATGCATGTTCTACAAATGCAGGACCTGCAATATCTATGTGAGCCCATTTTTCTGCATGGTCATCATCTATGAACTCGGAGAGGAATTGACCTGCGGTGATTGCTCCGCCATAACGTGTGTTGGAAATGTTACATACATCTGCTATATCAGACTTGATAGTCTTTTTTAGGTAAGGATTGAAGTCTAGGGCCGTTGCAAGTTCACCTGAACGTTTTGCCGCATCTACTACAAGTGATTTCATTTCATCACTGTTACCCATGACACCTGATGTGTAGTTTCCTACACCTACCACACAGGCACCAGTGAGTGTTGCAAGGTCGAAGATGTAGTCAGCTTTTACTTCCTGTTGTGCATAACAAAGAGTATCTGCAAGGACCAATCGACCTTCTGCATCTGTATTACGTATTTCGATCGTTTTACCATTCTTCGCTACGAGCACATCATCAGGTTTATAAGCATCTCCACCGATCATGTTTTCTACGGCACCTACAAAACCATGTACCTCTACAGGTAAGTTCATTTCTGCTACGGCTTTCATGATACCGATGACTGCAGAACCACCACTCTTGTCTGACTTCATCGTTACCATGAAGTCTGCTGGTTTAAGGCTTAGTCCACCACTATCATAAGTGAGACCCTTACCTACAAGGGTCACCACGCATTTTGCATCCTTTGGCTTGTGTGCAAGGTGTATGACTCTTGGTCTGTGACGGCTTGCACGTGCAACGGCAAGAAGTGTTTCCATTTTCTCTTTTCTAAGTTCTTTTGGCTTAAGTACTTTACATTTCAGACCTGTTTCACTAGCCATTGTCTCAGCGATGTCTGCCATGACATCTGGATAACAGTCATCAGGCGTTGTGTTGACGATGTTACGTGTAAAATTTGTGGCATCAGCGACGATCTGTGCTTTATGTATGACAGTAGAAGCTTTTTCTATATCTACTGTGTATCCACTATACTCTTCAAGTGAGATAGAAATATGCTTGATCTTATTCTTACTTTTTTTTGTTTTATAATTCTCAAAAGTGTATGCTCCTAAGATAAAGCCTTCCACCATAGCACGAAGAGAGTTGGTACATTTGTCACTATGGAGATAGGTTGCCACTTTGATTGATCTGTATGCTTTACCATTGAGTGCTTTAATGGCATTGGCTGCAGCAGTTCTGATATCTTTACTCAGTGTCGAGTCGGCACTTACATAGAGTCTGTCTTTACTAACAAGTAGACATGTCTCATCCTGCCCACCTTCAAAACCTGCTTTTTTTAATAGCTTTTTATCTTGTACAAACAGATGATCTGTATTTTTGTCAATGACAATGATGACTTCTATATCACCTTGGATATCTGCTACAGGGAGTTGAGTTAATTCGAAATTCATGGATAACCTTTGGTTTGTTTTTATTTTATGGAGTATATCAAAATATTGGTAAAGCCGTATGCAATGATAAACACACAATATTCTAAAAAGGGGTAAAGATACTTTTTTTAGTATACTATGTAAATATATTGTAAGGAGAGAT
>JBFEKK010000030.1:0-7517 GCA_041552675.1 Sulfurovum sp. | reverse complement strand
TGTACCCTATGTCCTAGTTTTAAGCCTGTATCCCAAAGTATATAGAGTATTTTTTCGATGATCTCTTTTACGTTGTAAGCAGGAATATCCTTATAGACCAGCATGAGGTCTATATCGGAATGTACACATAGCTGTTCTCTTCCGTAACTTCCTAGTGCGACAAGCCCCAGAGGAATGGAGTTTTTCATAGGAAGATAATCCCCGAACATATCTCTGGTAGCGACCTTATAGATCATCTTTAAAATACTGTCTATTTTTTTCGTATGTTTAACAAGAAAATCTTTACCCCCTGAAGTTGCAAAAGTCTCTTCAAGTGTATCAAAATAGATTTTTATATCCTTCTTAAGCACTTTAGCGATCTCGAAATCTGCTGCTTTGTTATAAAGTAATTCTTCTATTTGAGCTTCAAGTGTATGCAATTATTCTCTCCATAATGTTATATTGGTATAATACCCAAAAATAATTATGGATGTTCTCAGAATGGATTTGATACAAAAGGTACGCAACAAAGAGAGACTCACTCAAGAAGAGGGTGAAGCACTTTATGACTTAGATCTCTATACGCTTGGTGAACTCGCTGATGAAATACGTAGAGAGAAATATGGCAACAAAAGCTACTTTAATATAAACCGGCATATAAACCCTACCAACGTCTGTGCAGATATTTGTAAATTCTGTGCATACTCTGCAAGTAGAAAAAATCCAAACCAATATACCATGACACATGAAGAGATCTTAGATATTGTAAAAAATTCTGTTCAAAATGGTGCAAAAGAGATGCACATCGTTTCAGCACATAATCCTAATGACGGTGTCGAATGGTATATGGGTGCATTCAGAAAGATCAAAGAAGCATTTCCAGAGTTGCATGTGAAGGCCATGACAGCAGCAGAAGTAGATTTTCTGACAAGAGAGTATGGATACAGCTACGATGAAGTTCTAGATATGATGATCGAAAATGGCGTAGATTCTATGCCTGGAGGTGGGGCTGAGATTTTTGATGAAGAGGTACGTGAATATCTGTGTAAAGGAAAAGTCACTTCAGACCAGTGGATAGAGATACACCAAAAATGGCATGAAAGAGGAAGAGAAAGCAATGCTACTATGCTTTTTGGACATGTAGAGACACGTGCACATCGTATAGACCATATGATAAGACTACGTGATCTGCAAGACAAAACAGGTGGGTTTAATGCTTTTATTCCCCTAGTCTACCAAAGAGACAATAACTTCCTCAAGGTAAAAGATTTTCCTACAGGACAGGAGATACTCAAAACCTATGCCATCAGCCGTATTATGTTGGATAACATTCCGCATATTAAAGCATACTGGGTCACTGCATCAGTCAATCTTGCACTTATTGCCCAAGAATTCGGGTGTGATGATCTGGATGGTACGATAGAAAAAGAGTCCATTCAGTCTGCCGCCGGTGCACAGAGCAGTCATGGAATGGATCTTAATGATTTTGTAGCATTGATCAAAAACTCTGGCTTCCAACCCATAGAACGTGACAGTCTTTATAATGAGTTAAAAGCCTATTAGTATGGAAAAACGCTATTATCCTTATGAAGACTTTTTAGCCGATACAAAATCTTTGACCCAGAAGATCGACTGGAAATTTGACACTATTATCGCGATTGCCAGAGGAGGACTCTCTTTAGGCCACCTGCTTGGCGAATCTTACGATATCCGAGAAGTCTATAGTATCAATACTATTGGGTATGAAGATACCGTCAAATTAGAGCATGTCAAAGTGTTTAATATTCCAGAGTTATCAGGGGCTAAAAACGTACTCATTGTGGATGATATTGTTGATAGTGGTGATACCATGGTTGAGGTTCTAAAAGTATTACGTCATAGATATCCAGCGGTCACCTTTAAAGTGGCTTCACTTTTTTATAAGAAAAGTGCTAAAATAGCCCCAGATTGGTATGTACAAGAAGCAGACAGATGGATTGATTTTTTTTGGTCTGTAGATTTAAATAGGAAGAAATAAATGGTATTAATGATAGACAATTACGACAGCTTTACCTACAATGTAGTGCAGTATTGTAGAGAACTTGGTGCAGACTTAAAGGTCATACGTAATGATGAAATGACTATTGATGAGATCAAAGCATTACATCCAGATAAGATCATTCTTTCACCAGGACCTTCCACCCCTGATGATGCAGGAGTGACATTGGATGTGATTAAAGAATTTGCAGACACTACGCCTATTTTTGGTATCTGTTTAGGTCATCAGAGTATCGCACAGGCGTTTGGCGGAGATGTGATTAGAGCGAAAAATATGATGCATGGAAAAACGTCCCAAATTGTTGTGGATGCCGAGACACCTATTTTTAAAGATCTGCCACATGAATTTAGAGCCACACGTTATCACTCTTTAACGGTTAAAAAAGAGACTTTACCTGATACGGTCATCGCAACATCACACAGTAAGGATGATGGTGAGATCATGTCATTGCAGATCAAAGATAAACCTATTTATGGTGTGCAGTTTCATCCTGAATCTATTATGAGTGAATACGGGCATGAAATGCTAGATAATTTTTTAAAACTCTAAGATCCTAGAATGAAAAAACAGCATTTCTTTTTAGCATGCTTTTTTTATGCTATAGCTGTTTTTTACCTTGCAGCAACCACACCTATTAGTCCGCATGAGGCAAAGATACTCTATACTTCAGATGACATTGTAGGTAGTTTGATGAAGTGGGGTGAAAGTCTTGATCTAGGATTTTTAGGATTAAGGGCTTTTTCTCTCTTTTTTGGATTTCTGACTATTGGGCTTTTTTATGAACTTAGCCGACGTCATTTTCAAAAAAGTAAAGATGTCTATCTCTCTACATTGATTTTTATGCTTTTACCTGGTATCCTCACCGCAACAACTTTGGCCAATGTCGCTATTATTGTATTACCGCTTGTGTTACTTTTTGTATTACTTTATGAAAAGGGTCATTATCTTTTACTGCCCCCAATCATGCTTGCACTTTTTTTCATTCATGAAGCTTCCATCATTTTCTTTGTTGCCGTTTTATTTTATGCAGTGATGCACAAAGAGAAACAATTGGCTATTTTTTCTCTTAGTTTTCTATTGGCTTTTATTTATTTGGCTAAAGGCATAGAGATAGGAGGAAGCCCCTCAGGACACTTTGTGGAGATATTCGGATTGTATGCTACCGTTTTTTCACCTTTACTGTTTCTCTATTTTTTCTTCGCAATGTATAGAATTTTGCTTAGAGGGAAAAAAACACTTATTTGGTACATCTCTTTTACTGCACTGGCTTTCTCTTTACTTCTGTCCATTCGGCAGCGTGTGTATATCACTGATTTCGCTCCTTATGTGATGATCGCTATTGTGCTTATGTTGGATGTTTTCAATCATGCTATAGGGGTACGTTTACCACAGTTTCAGAAAAAGTATAAACAAGGTTTTATAGTGGTGATGTCATTTCTTGCCTTAAGTGTTCTTTTCATAGTAGGACATAAAGCACTCTATTTTATTTTGGAAGATCCTGAACAACATTTTGCACATCGCATATACAAACCATATCTGTTGGCAGAGAAGTTAAAATCTCAGGGTATCGAGTGTTACGATGGGGCACATGGAAGAGAACGTTATCAGTTAAGATATTATAACATACTACCCTGTCCGTGAGTAAGTACCCAAGACCCTTGAAAACTGTTTCTAAAATACACAATATTTTTTTTATACTTATAGTTTATATTACTTTTACGAAAGTTAAATTTATCTAATGCTAGACTATTAAGAACTAAACTAAAGGAGAACTCGATGGCTCAAAAGGCGATTAGAGAGTATGACGCAAAGTCAATTCTAGCAAAACATTGGGATAAGTATTTCCCAGATTTTACTTATGCATATGAAACAGTAATGGTGCAGAACGGATCAGAACTAAAAGAAGCTGCAAAAACACATGCATGGTTAAACGAAAAACCATTGGTTGCAAAACCTGATATGCTTTTTGGTAAAAGAGGTAAAAATGATTTAGTACTCTTTAAAGATGCTAAACCAGGTGATGTTTCATTAGCTAAAGCTGTTAGCTGGATCGATGAAAAGTCAAGTACTGAGCAGTCAGTGTATTTCTCATTTGACGGTGACACACCAACGGGTGAACCATCAGTTGATATGTTGACTCACTTTATTGTTGAACCATTTACTCCACACTCACAAGAAGAAGAGTACTATATCTCTGCTACATGTGTAGGTGATGATGATATGCTTTATATGTCTGCTGAAGGTGGAATGGAAGTTGAAGAGGGTTGGGAAGAGAAAGTAACTGAAGTTGCTTTTAAGATCACTGATACTGAAGAAGAAATCGCTGAGAGAATCAGAGCGAATGTACCTGCTGATGTTGCAGAGAAAGATAAAGCGGCATTTGCTGAATTTGCTATCGGTTTCTTTAAAGCATACAGAGAGTTAAACTTCGCATACCTTGAAATTAATCCATTTGTAATGCAAGGTAACAAGATCGAACTTCTTGATATGGTTGCAAAACTAGATGACACTGCTGGATTCATGATGGTAGAGCAGTGGGGTGATGTCGAGTACCCGACTGCATTTGGTATGGAAGAGAAATCTCCAGAAGTATTGGCCATTGAAGAAGCAGATGCAAAAACGGGTGCATCACTTAAATTGACACTCTTAAAACCAGAAGCTCGTATCTGGACAATGGTTGCCGGTGGTGGTGCTTCAGTTGTTTACGCTGATACTATTGCTGACCTTGCTGGTATTGAGGACCTTGCTAACTATGGTGAGTACTCAGGTGGACCAACAACGGGTGAGACTAAGTTCTATGCAGAAACACTTCTTGATCTTATGACAAGAGAAAAAGACCCAAAAGGTAGAGATAAGATCCTTATCATTGGTGGTGCGATCGCTAACTTTACAGATGTTGCTAAAACATTTACAGGTATCATCCAGGCATTTGAAGAGTATGCAGACAAGATGAAAGAAGTTGGTGTAAAGATCTATGTGAGACGTGGTGGACCAAACTACGAAAAAGGTCTTAAAGATATTAAAGAAGCAGCGGATAGACTTGGTCTATGGATCGATGTATACGGACCAGAAACACACGTAACTGATATCGTTAGAATGGCAGTAGAGGCATAAGGAGAGAAGATGGCACAATTATTTACTAGAGATACACAGGCTATTTTTTGGAACAACAACAAAACAGCAATCCAAAGAATGTTAGACTATGATTACACAATCAAAAGAGAGAGACCTTCAGTAGCAGCAATCGTTGCTCCAACTGCATCTGGAAAATTTGAGAAATTCTTCTATGGTGCGGATGAAGTTATGATCCCTACATTTAAAACTACAGCAGAAGCAAAAGCTGCTCAGCCTCAAGCTGACGTACTTTTGAACTTTGCATCATTCAGAACAGCATATGATGTGACTATGGAAGCATTGGAGATCGGCGGATTTAAGACTATCATGATCACAGCAGAAGGTATTCCTGAAAGACTTGCACGTGGAATGAATCAAGCTGCACGTGAAGCTGGTGTGACTGTGATCGGCCCTGCTACCGTTGGTGGTATCGTTCCTGGTGCATTTAAGATCGCTAACGTTGGTGGTACGATCGAAAACATCGTTAATTCTAAACTTCACAGAGCGGGTTCATGTGGTCTTGTAACAAGATCAGGTGGTCTTTTCAACGAGCTTTCTAACATCATTGCTATCAATGCTGATGGTATCGCAGAAGGTGTAGCGATCGGTGGAGATAGATTTGTTGGTTCAGTATTTATCGATAACCTTCTTAGAATGGAAGAGAATCCAAATGTAAAATATATGATCCTTCTTGGTGAAGTTGGTGGTACAGAAGAGTACAAAGTGATCGATGCAGTCAAATCAGGTAAGATCACAAAACCTATCATTGCATGGTGTATCGGTACGATCGCTAAGTATTATGATTCGGGTGTTCAATTCGGTCATGCAGGTGCATCTGCAAATGCTGAACGTGAAACAGCTGAAGCGAAAAACAAAGCAATGGCTGAAGCGGGTATTCATGTACCGGCAACATTCAATGACCTTCCGGCAAAGATCAAAGAAGTATTTGAATCTCTTAACATTCCAGCTATTCCTGAGCCAGAGATCAATATAGTGCCAAAAGTAAGAAGAAGCAAGCAGTTCATCTGTACCATCTCTGATGACAGAGGTGACGAAGCTACATACGCTGGATTCCCAATTTCTTCAGTGGCAACTCCAGATACTGGTAAAGGTATCGGTGATGTTGTATCACTTCTATGGTTCAAAAAACAGTATCCGAAATGGGCGACAGACTTTATTGAGACTGTAATGAAAACGGTTGCAGATCACGGTCCGGCAGTATCTGGTGCACACAATGCAAAAGTAACTGCAAGAGCAGGTAAGTCTGTTGTTGAAGCACTTGTAACTGGTCTTCTTACTATCGGGCCAAGATTCGGTGGTGCTATCGATGGTGCTGCACAGTACTTCAAGCATGCTGATGACAACAACATGACACCAAAAGAGTTCTTGAACTATATGAAAGGTGAGGGTGTGCCAATTCCAGGAATCGGTCACAGAATTAAATCTCTTAAAAACCCTGACTTACGTGTGAAAGGTTTGATGGATTATGCTGCAGCGCATTTCCCTGCAACACCACTTCTTGACTATGCAAGAACTGTTGAAGCATTGACAACATCTAAAAAAGAGAACCTTATTCTTAACGTTGATGGTACTATCGGTATCCTTATGGTTGATATGTGGAGAGCACTTGGTTACTCTGAAGAGGAGATCAATGAGTTTATCGCTTCAGGTACACTCAATGCATTCTTTATCGTAGGTAGATCTATCGGGTTTATCGGTCATATTCTTGATGAGAAGAGACTTGCTATGCCTATGTATAGACACCCAATGGATGATATCCTTTACGATGTTCCAGTGGCAGAAAAAATCTAATTTTTCTTGTTTCACAGCATATCTGGCACTAAATGCCGATACCCCAGTTGCTAAAGCATAAGAGGGGTGCACGACTGAACGGGCTTTGTTTCGTTCAGTCATCTACTATTAAGTAATCCCTTTCTCTACACAAATCCCTGTTAGCCAAATTTACTATACATCAAAAAGAAGTTTCAACTATTTGTGTATGTGGTTAAAATCTAAATGTGATTTTTCTATACATCATTCAACGAGAAACAATAAATGTATTTAGAATCTTTCATTCTCTTCTATTTTAATTATCTGATTTGGATAAATAAGTATTTAATCTTCTTTTTTTTCTAAAAAATTATTCGGATATTCATATTTTTTTCTCATTATATCTTCAGTTATATTTTTTTTATAAAAGCAATAATATAGTCTTTAATTATACTAATTTCTTTTCTGAATTCTTTGAATAAAGTACTGTAGGGCACTAGCTGTAAATTGAAAGAAAATAAGCCAGTTTTTAGTTATTTTACCTATATAATGTAAGTAAATAATTTTTTTCAACAAATTTCGTATATTTCGTAAAAAACCCTTGACAAGGAAGAAG
>JBFEKK010000029.1:0-7526 GCA_041552675.1 Sulfurovum sp. | reverse complement strand
TTCTACCACACCAGTAATGTCACACCCTACTCCACAGTAGGTACATACACTTTCAATCTCTTCTCTGTCATACTTTTTTGTCATAAAATGGCCCTTGCATCACTAATTAAGATAAAAATTGTCCTAATTAGGCTTAAAATTTAAGTAACTCTTGTTAATATCTCATGAATTATATCAAAAGGATTTACAATTTTTACAATAAATGTAAAAAATGAATATGCTTACTTCAAAAAAGCCCATATGATAAACATATGCTCTTTAACAACTGAGCTATAATCCCTTCAATTAAAATCAAGGAACATTCAATGACTACAAAAGTTAAAAACCGCTGGTTCATGGCTCTGGCTGCAATGGCAATTCACATATCTATAGGCTCTGTCTATGCATGGAGCGTATATGTCAACCCTATACAGTCCACAATGAACTGGACACTGACAGATGTAACCATCACCTTTTCTGTTGCTATCTTCTTTTTGGGTCTCTCTGCCGCACTTATGGGTAAATTTGTAGAGAGTAAAGGGCCAAGAGTTGCTGCTACACTTGCAGCTGTTTTATTTGGACTGGGTACTGTTGGTTCTGGTCTAGCTATCTACTTGGAATCAAAACTACTTCTTTACTTTACCTATGGTGTTTTAGGTGGAGCGGGCCTTGGGATAGGGTACATTTCGCCTGTATCTATGCTTGTTAAATGGTTCCCGGATAGACGTGGTATGGCAACAGGACTTGCCATCATGGGCTTTGGTTTTGCCTCTGCCATCTCAGGACCTGCCATTAAAGTACTGATCGATGCCGTAGGTGTCTCTTCAACCTTTTATATCTTGGGTTCTATCTACTTCATCATCATGTTTACTGCAGCACAATATCTTGCTAATCCTCCAGAAGGGTATATGCCGGCACATTTCAGTGCTGCCATCAATGCGGGGAAAAAGAAGCTCAAAGAGGACCTGGTAAATATTACACGTGATGAAGCCGTCAAAACTGCAAGATTTTATGGGCTTTGGATAATGCTTTTTATCAACGTAACTTGTGGTATTGCTATTATCTCTGTAGCTTCTCCACTCTTACAAGAAGTCATAGGGATCTCTGCTTTGGCCGCAGCCTCGGCAGTAGGACTTATGGGTATTTTCAACGGTGCCGGTAGAATTGCATGGGCAAGTATCTCAGATTACCTTACAAGACCTATCGTCTTTACCCTTTTCTTTATTACACAAATCATTGCGTTTTATATGCTTACAACAGTGACAAGCATACTACTCTTCCAAATACTCCTTTACTATATCATGACGTGTTACGGCGGTGCATTTGCTTCTATCCCTGCATACATCGGTGATATATTCGGTACGAAAGAGCTTGGTGCTATTCATGGGTATATTCTCACTGCTTGGGCTTTAGCAGGTCTTGTAGGGCCTATCATCATCGCCTATGTCAAAGACACAACGGGTAGTTATACAGGTACACTTTATGTATTTGTCGGTCTTTTCGTCATTGCGCTTATTACCTCTATACTTATGTTTGCAAACATCAAAAAAATTAAAAGTAAGCAGGCGCTGGCTTAATTTAACACTACTAAACCAGTCTTTATTTGGATAAATAAGAGTAAAATTCTCTTATTTATCCAATAATAAAGTTATTATTAATCTAACTCTGTTATTATCACGCAAAATTAAAAACCAAAGGATTAAAATGTCAACTATAAATATAGCTCAAGAATGTGGATGCTTCAAAAGAAGTGAATTAGAAAACAATGTTACGTTTGATAACAAAGATGATGCGATGATGAAAGCACAAGGTATGGTAAGCCATATGAATGAAAAATTCTGTGGTAAACATGGATTTGAACTTAGTGAAAGTGGCGATAACTTTAGCATCACTATGAAAGCACCTCAAGCAGCTGCTTCAGGTGGATGCTGTGGTGGTGGACACTGTAGTTAATACAGTTCCACACCCTATAAAATCACGCAAAGCGTACTCTTGTCACTACGAACACCCTTGAAACCAAAGCGATTTGAGAGTAGTGACGACTTTTGCTTACTTTTCTAGAAAAGTAAGGAGAATAACAACGCCTCGATTTGCATACAAAACAGTATGCAAAAACAATCAAATTATTTAAAATTCCCAAACACCAATGGTGCCTTCAGATCCAAACTCTTCACTTCAGCCATAACAGCCTGAAGATCATCTATCTTTTTACCAGATACACGTACCTCATCACCCTGTATAGATGGTGTTACCTTTATCTTCATATCTTTGATCGCTTTAACGATCTTTTTCGCTTCATCTTTATCGATCGTATCGACAATACGGTAGATCACTTTTGTGTTACCTCCGGATATACCTTCGGTTTTCACCTCTTCAAGTGACTTTCCTGCGATACCTCTTTTAATCAGTTTAGAGATAAGTATATCTTTGAGTGCATCAATCTTAGAATCTGTAGAAGAGCTGAGGCTCAAGGTCTTAGCAGCTTCATTTAGGTTTATTTCAGCTACTAATCCCTTGAAGTCAAAACGTGTAGCTACTTCTTTCTCCGCCATGATGATAGCATTCTTAAGTTCCATCATGTCCAGCTTAGCAGTGATATCAAAATAGTGATCTTTTGCCATCTCTTCTCCTTTTACTTCTCGATCCTCATCATGGCTATTTTACCATGAACAGCATCAAGTTCACTCAATGCAGCAATAGCATCTTGCATTTTACTCTCTTTACATATATGTGTTGTAAAGAGCAGTTTGGCTATCTCATCATTTTTTGTGGGTTTTTGAAGCATCGCTTCTATGGAGATATCAAACTTACCTAATGTTGATGCGATATTTGCCAATACACCACTTTGATCATCGACTTCCAATCTAAGGTAATATTGGGTCATAATATCCTCTTTAGGCAAAAGTTTAAGTCCACTCTCTAAACCTTTTTTATACCCAAGCATAGGCCCTTGATTTCCACGCACAATATCCACAATGTCCGCTATTACTGCTGATGCTGTAGCATCACCGCCTGCACCAGGTCCATAATACATCGTTTCGCCTACACGATCACCCACAACCGTTACGGCATTCATGACACCATCTACTTTTGCGATCATAGATTCTTGTGGTATCATCGTAGCATGTACTCTTAGTTCTACACCCTCACCCACTTTTTTTGCAATACCAAGCAGTTTGATCTCATAACCAAACTCTTTTGCAAAAGAGACATCTGTTTGCGTGATATTTTCTATACCCTCGATGAGGATATCTTCAGGTTTTGCATCCAGACCATACGCAATACTGGCTAATATAAGTAATTTGTGTGAAGCATCAAATCCACCCACGTCAAAGGTAGGATCAGCCTCTGCATAGCCTAATTCTTGAGATTCTTTAAGGATCTCATCATACTGTGCACCTTCATTGATCATCTTTGTAAGCATATAGTTACATGTACCATTCATAATGCCTTGAATAGAGTCTATGTGGTTAGCAGAAAGCCCGTTACGCAAGGCACCGATAATAGGTATACCCCCAGCCGTACTTGCTTCATACATCAAAGGAATATCACCTGCTATCTCTTGAAGTTCATAACGATGATACGCAAGCAGTGCCTTGTTCGCAGTGACAACGGCTTTCCCATTTTCAAGTGCTTTTTTGACGAGTGTATAAGGCTCTTCAATACCGCCCATCAACTCTATCACGATGTCTATCTCAGGATCATTGACCACATCTAATGGATCATCACTTAGCTGAATGCTTACCCCTCTATCTTTCGAAAGATTTTTTACCACACCTGATTTTACAACGATCTTTTCCCCGGCTCTAGCTTCGATAATGTCACCGTTCTCTTCAAGTATCTTTGCAACACTTGCACCAACTGTACCTACACCTAAGATTCCCACTTTAACCATTCTTTTTTGCCTCTTCCAGTTCTTTTAGGAACTTCTTGATATTTCGCGCAGCTTGACGGATACGATTTTCATTTTCTATCAGTGCGATACGTACATATTCATCCCCATATTTACCAAACCCTATGCCAGGGCTTACTGCAACCCCTGCATGAATAAGAAGTTGCTTAGAAAACTCTAAAGAACCCATCTCTCTTGCTATCGCAGGAATTTTTGCCCAGATAAACATAGATGCATTTGGTTTTGCCAATGGCCAACCTGCATTGGTAAAAGCTTCTATCATGACATCACGTCTTTTTTGATAACGTGGAATGATCTGCTCATCAGGTATATACCCATGCTCATCCAATGCTACAGTCGCAGCGACTTGGATAGGAGTGAACATCCCATAATCCAACCATGATTTGATACTTTGGAGTGCCCCAATGAGTTTTTTATTTCCTACAATGAAACCTACTCTCCAACCCGCCATATTATAAGATTTTGAAAGTGTATAAGCCTCAACAGCCACATCTTTAGCACCTTCTACACTCATGATAGATGGCGTTGTATATCCATCAAATGTAATATCCGCATATGCAATATCCGAAATTATGTAAAAACGTTTCCTTTTAGCCAGCGCTACCAGTCTCTCATAAAACTGAGGTGTCACTGTCGCTGTGGTTGGATTGTGTGGAAAGTTGACCACCAAAAACTTTGCTTTAGGAATAGAGTTGTCCAAATGTTCTTCTACATCAGCCAAAAATTTATCTTCATCTACTTCAAATGTCTCTTCATTAAAAACAAGTTGCATTTTCTCTACATTCGCACCTGCTAAAATAAATGCTTGAGAGTGAATAGGATATGTTGGGTCTGGAACAATAGCAACGTCACCCGGGTTAGAAATAGCTTGCACAAGGTGTACATACCCTTCTTTACTCCCCATAGTAGCAACGATCTCTGTATCTGGATCTAGATCTGCATTATACTTACGCTTATACCATTTACTCATCGCCAAACGAAGTTTATAGATCCCTTTACTTGCACTGTAGCCATGTGTTTTTGGTTTTTGTGCAGTTTCACATAGTTTATCGATGATAGGTTGTGGCGTAGAAGCATCAGGATTCCCCATAGAAAAATCTATGATATCCTCCCCTTTTCTTCTTAATTCCATTTTAAGGTCATTGATCTCTGCAAAAAGATACTTTGGCAACCGGTTTATTTTCTCAAATTGAATTTCATCAAACATGCTTTACTCGCTTTACATTTTTTTTCATTTTTATCATTAGTCCCATCCAAGCAGTACTAAAATTGGCTTACAGGTTCAGTAGAAACATTTACCTTTTTTATCCTTGCGTCACTACTCTGTACACTCTCTTGAAGAACAGCATCTTCTACTTTTTCTTCTACCACTGTATTGGTATTCGTATCGCTGATAACTATATTTGCGATACTTAGATCTTCTATGCTGATCTCTTTTTTATTTTCTTCAGGCTCTGTAACAATATTTTCTATCCTTTGCTCATCGATAAAGGGAATGAGTTCACTCAAATGGTTTTTATCGAACTGTGTAAAAAAATACCAAGAAGCATAAGCCAAAAGAGCTAGAATAAGCAATAAAAACAATTTTGATTTGCCTTTTTTCTCTTCATCCAAAGGAAGACCTACCGTAAAACCATTCTCTTCTTTCTCCTCAGAGTAATAGGCTAACGCTTCTTCCTTTAATGCACTTAGATCTGTATTATACTCTCGTTCTAGAATAGAGATAAAACCTAAAGCTTTGATCTTTTTTAGCGCATCAAAATTTGCAGCCAAAAGATTTTCAAGATTCTCTTCAGATATCTTTGTCTTTTGACTGATACTTTTTATCGTGTTTTCTTCAAGTATCTCATTTAACTGCATAACCCATCCTATGTATTAAAATCGCTGCAGCTGCACTCACATTGAGTGAGTCAAATGCATGCTTCATCTCTATCGATACCCTATGATCCAGTTTAGCTATGACCTTCTTGGAAAGTCCCTTGCCTTCACTTCCCAGAACAAGCACACGTTTGGTGTCAAATGTCATATCTTGCACATTTTCTCCATCCATCGAGGCACCATAAAAAGTAAATCCAAGTTGCTGAAGTTCATTAAATGTATCTAAAATATTATCTGCTATCATAAAAGGCATATCCAGCATAGCCCCAGAACTTGTACGTGCTATGGCAGCAAAATTAAGCTGCTTAACACCTGCAGCGATCACTGCATCTGCGCCCAGTGCATAGGCTGATCGTACTACCGCTCCTATATTCCCTACATCCGTTAAACCATCTAGTACTACGATAAAATCATTATGTTTGATCTCTGAGAGAGAGCTTTGTTCAAACTCAGCCATCTCAATAAGTATTCCCTGGTGATTTCCACCCTTACTCATAGATTGAGCCCACTTCTCTTCTAAAAACTTGATATTATCATGGTATTTATGGAACAGGTCTTTAGGAAGTATCCCTTTCTTAGCAACATAGACAGTTTTTATTTTCTCTGAATGCTGCTCTAGGGCATGTAAACAGACTTGTTTTCCATATATAATCATAAAGATGATTCTACCTTTTTTTCATAGTTACTAATAGAGTGATTTTACCTTTTTTTTGCTTTTACAGTGTTAAGTAGAGTGTGTGAGTTCAGTATACCATTCTTTAACACTTTTATCACTAAGCTGAGCAAGAAGTTTTGCTTTAGGTTTAGGTGGTAGGTCCAAACTTAAAACTTCGGTAAAACTAAGGCTTTTTTCTATACTTTTTTGGGCTTTTATAATCACTACCCATTCACCGCGTATGTTCATCTCTTTGAACTGTTCATTCAGTGATTTAGCCGTACCTCGATAGTATCTTTGATACTTCTTACTGATCTCTTTTGCCAGAAAAAGTTCTCTGTCGGCATCCAATATTAGGATTTCGCTTAAGAGCTTTTCCAGACGATGAGGGGCTTCATAAAGTACTGTATTGTAGCCATTGCTCATTGCTTCACTTAAAGCTGCACTTCTCTCTTTGCCTTTATGGGGTAAAAATGCATAAAAAAGAAATTTTCCTTCTTCAAAACCGCTTGCAGCGTATGCAGTGGTCACTGCAGATGCTCCGGGAAGCACATCGTAAGGTATGTTGTGTTTCTGTGCATATGCGACAAGGATCTGTCCGGGATCAGAGATCACTGGCATCCCCGCATCACTGACATACACCACCTCTTTCTCTTCTAGACTACTGCCAAACTCTTCAAGTCTCTCTTTTCCATTGTGTTCATTAAAAGAGTAGAACGATGCATCAGGATACATCATATCAAACCGCTCTTCGAGTAGACGTAAAAGCCGTTTGGTCTGACGTGTATCTTCACATAAAAAGAGTTCCGCTTTTTCAAAAAGCTTCATTGCTCTGATCGTAATATCTTGGGGGTTTCCAATAGGTGTGGGAATAAATGTTAACATAGTAAATACTTTAATGTTGAAGAGAATAAGTGTCAGCTTAAAGAGAAAGCGGACGCAGCATGACTGCAAGCATAGAGAGCAAGACTCTCTATGTCATCAAGATTAACTTAATTTATATTTGTTCTTGAACTTCTCTACTCTACCAGCAGCATCAAGAATTTTTTCAGAACCTGTAAAGAATGGGTGACATTCGTTACAAATATCAATACTTAACGC
>JBFEKK010000028.1:0-7578 GCA_041552675.1 Sulfurovum sp. | reverse complement strand
TAAAAGGTACAATCATGTTAAGAATATTAATACTACTATTCATACTGAAAGGAACACTTATGGCAATTGAAGAACCAAAGTATACGCTCATTGAAAAAAATGATACATTCGAAATCAGAGAATATGCTCCCTATGTGGTAGCACAGACTGAAGTAACAGGTACTTTTGATGAAATGGGAAAGCAAGCATTTAGAATCCTTTTCAAATATATCTCAGGCGAAAACAAACAACGCAGTAAAATCAAAATGACAGCGCCTGTGATACAAGAGAGTTCTGTAAAGGAAGGACAAAAGATCAGCATGACAGCACCTGTCATACAAGAAATAGATAAAAAAAATCCAAAAAGTACAACATATAGCTTTGTGATGCCTCATAACTTCAAACTTGACACACTTCCACTACCTTTGGATAAGCGTATCACACTTAAAGAGATTCCAGCAAGAAGCGTAGCTGTACTACAATACTCAGGGAGTTGGTCAGAGAAAAGATATAAGCGAAATGAAGCCATTCTTCTAAAAGCACTTGATGATGCGGACATTAAAATCATCGGGAAACCAAGCTTTGCACGGTATAACTCTCCATTTACATTATGGTTTATGCGTAGAAATGAGATTATGATTGAAGTGCAAAGATAGATAGATTTTCAATTTCGTCCTAAAAAAACATTTGAAGAGGATCAGAGCCATCTACGGGTCTGTTTTTTGTAATATTCATAGTCCTTATTGAAAGTGCTTTTCAGGACTTTCTCTTCACCTCGAATAATGACAGCATCAATCACTATCAATAATACTGCAGCACTAATAAGAAGCCAGAGAGTATTAAATACAAAAGCTAAACCACATTGAGAGAGTACCAACGCTAAATAAACAGGGTTTCTGCTCAAAGCAAAGACACCATTTTTTATAAGAACTTTTGGTTTGAAAAATGGTGCATGTGGCGTGAGGAACTTGTTAAATTCCCTGTAGGCAAGTGTATTGAGTATGAGGCTTATAAAGAGAATAACTACCCCTATCAAGCGTACCGCTGTATCATCCATATTGTAAGTTAAATGCCAAGGCTTTATCCATGATAAAAGAAATCCTATCGCAAAAGTAATAAGAAATAAAGCTGAAGGATTGAGTTTAGACTGTTTCACAGTAACCTTTCATGATCCAAAATGCGATCATTTTGAAAAAAACGGGTGCACCGCCATACAGTAATGCAAGTGTATTCAGCGACATAGGTGTAGGTGCATTAGGATCAAACCCCACTGCCCCTAATATGATAAACCCTATACCCACAGCAAATGCAAGTGCAAACTTGGTCAACATTGCCCAGATGCCAAACAGTATGCCTGCATAGGAGGCTTTTTGTTTTTCTAACTTTTGTACCACATCTGCTTGAATAGAAGATGGCAATGCCATATCTGCACCCAAAGAGAGCCCTGAAAAAAAAGTAATAAATGCAAACAATACAAAATCGCCACTACCGAGAAATGGAACAAAAACAAAAGCAGTGGATGCAAGTACCATAGAAGCCAGCCAGCTTTTTCGTTTACCTACCTTTTTGGCTAATATAGTCCAAAAAGGTAGCCCTGCTATACCTGAAGCAAAATAGAGTAAAAGTAGTGGACCTGTTTTTGATTCTTCTTCCAAGACAAACTGAACAAAAAACAAAAAGAGTGTTGCAGGAAGAGCATTCGCCAGAGAGTTAAGTGTAAACGCTGATTGCAGCCGGCTAAGTGCAGGTATTTTCTGCCAGAGTGTTTTAACCTCTCTAAATGTAATGTGCTTGGTAGGTTTTACTCTGCTTTCTTTAATACCCGTAAGGGTAAGAGGAAGCATCAAAATCAGTGCTATCAGAAATGCAGTGTATAAGATACTCAGGCTTTTATCTGCAGACTCTGAAACACTATAAAGGTACGGTACAAGAAGTGCTGCCAAGGCACCGAATATAGTAAAAAGCTCTCTTGCTCCACTCAGACGGGTCTTTTCATGATAGTCAGACGTGATTTCGGCACTCCATGCAAGGTATGGTATGGATACAATGCTCCATCCTAAATAAACCAATATTGAAAAACTAAAAAGCCATACTTCAGTCTGATCTTCAGGCGGATGTATCAGTGCATAAAAACTTGCAACTAAGATCAATGAACCTGTAAGCATAAAAGGTTTTCTTTTCCCATATCTGCTTTGAAGTCTATCACTGTAGAGTCCTACCAGTGGATCAGTGATAACATCTGTAAGTCGTGCAATAAAAAGTATAACTCCTACAATGGTCACACTCAATCCTACGCTCTGAGAATAAAAAGTAGGCAGATAGATATACAGTGGAAGTCCTAACATAGCAAGGGGTATTGCAGTTGAAGCGTAGGAGACCAATGTGAAATATGTAAGTTTTTCTTGTGTCACTGTACACCCTTTTTACATTTTGATACCCACATAAAGTGTTTACGCAATCTCTCATCGGCACAGAGTTTTTCAAGTGTATTAAACTCTTTAGCAAGGGTATGTTCATCATATAAATCATGTATACCATTATGGCAGGTTCGACACACATAAATAACCGCATCAAGCAATTCATTGATAGACCTGTTTTTCATTTTTTATATCTCTTTTTAGGTATAAGGTGGTGTTTTGTCAATGCCGTATGACGCGAACAGGTGGCACATCTTCCAAAGGTTTTTGAGTTTTGCATAAGGTCAGCTTCTCGAAATCTTACGCTTGATCAATCTAAGTATTAACCCTACTACAGGCATCTTTTCATACATATTCTCAGCCGCATCCCAAAAGTCAACATGCGATATAACCTTTCCTTGGTTATTTATTTGCAAGCGACTTACCCCTTCAAACCTGTTTTCATTCTTTTCACCTTTAAATGCAAAGGTGAAATCCCATTTGACGTAGGCCACATTTTGTTTGTCTATGTATTCTTTAATGATAAATCTTGGTTTATTCAGAGTCTGATACATATGTTCAAATACTTCATATACTGCTCTTATACCTTTTACTTCATTGAAGGGATCCTTGAAAACAACAGCATCATCATAGATAGTACGAAAATCTTCAATGTCAACAGCTTCATTCAGTGTTTCAAAAAAATGGCTCAATTTCTCTTGGTTCATCATAGCATCCTTACGAAATGTCTTTAGGCAGCATCTTTTTAGTCAATGCCAAAGAGACCCTATAGGGAAGTAACCGCAATGTTTGTAAAAAGGTAGAGAGTTTAAACGGAAAATGTATCTCAAAACGATTAGAACTCTTTGTCCTTTTAATGATATTCTCTGCCGCTTCTTCCGGTGTCATTAACTCTGGCATATCAAAACTATTTTTTTGTGTGAGTCTTGTTTTCACAAAACCATGATTAATGACCTGCAATTGAATACCTTTGACACTGAGCTCAGGCTGAAGAGACTCAGCCAAATTCAGCAGTGCCGCTTTAGGCGCACTGTACCCACCGCCAAGAGGAAGACCGAAGTAGCTTGAAAGACTGGCATTCCAGATCCACCTTCCTTCCTCTTTTCTTTCAAAATATGGTAAAAGTTCACTCATCACACGTACTGCCCCCATATAGTTGATCTGCATCATCGCTTCAAAGTGTTCAACATCCCACTCTTCTGTAGACATTACTTCGTAGACAGCAGCATTGTAGAACCATACATCAATACCTTCAAAACGTTTCCATGCTTGAAGTACAGCTTTTTTTACAGATTCTGTAGAGGTCACATCTATATCTACGATCTGTAATTGTTCTTCATAAATTTGTTTGAGAGTTAAAAGTTCTTTTGTACTGCTCGATTTTCTAGCACTGGTAATGACATAAATACCCTCTTGTAACCACTTTTTAACAAGTTCAAGTCCAATGCCACTACTTCCTCCAACAATCCATATGCGCTTTTTCATTGTATGCCTCCTTTTGTGAGGTTTAGGTTTTCACCTTTTTGTAAGTTTATGATTTTTATACCTATCTTTGTAGTCTTATATTGTCAGTTAATGATGGCATTAAAGATAATTATATGTTCTCAAGTTTCTTGATGAAAAATTATTCATATGTAAGCATCAATTTATTTTTTTTTACGATATACTCTTGCTATGATAAAAGTAATTATTTTGAGTCTTTGTTTGATAGGTTCAGTATTGTTTGCCAATGAGCAAAAAGAACATAAACAACTTCCTTATGACCAATCACTTTCATTATTTCAAAGCATAGATGATGATGCCATTATACTTGGCAGTGGTGAAAAAATCATATACGTATTTATTGACCCTCTTTGTCCGTACTCACGTAAGTTCATTACTATGGTTTCTAAAAATCCTATAATGACTTCTAAATATCAATACCACATTTTTTTATACAGTATTCCACGTTTGAAGTCAACGGATGTAGTTTCAGCAGTATATATGTCACCACACCCTCTAGAAACACTTTTAGAGATCATGGTAGAAGATAAATTGCATTCTGACAAGGGAAGTGATAAAACAAGTTCAATGGTTGACAGAATTGACAATGTTGCAGAACAGATGGATGTATACAAAAGACCCTATATTTTTATCATAAATTGAGAGCTGAAAAAGGAAATTTAAATTATGTATTATTACACACCGGATATGAATCGATATGTTGATATCATACTCAAGTATCGTCTACTGATCATATCTTTCTATATGTTGTTTGTTGTGATGATGGGCACACTTTTTACACCAAGTTTTCTCTCTTCAGATGCACTTTTTTGGCTTAAGAATTCAAAACAATTAGAACAAACTCAGGCAAAAGAGTTTGCAACACATCATCTTTCAAAATTAGTAGTTGAGATTGATACTTTTGATGAAAATACACGCCATTCACTCGAAGAATTACATAATGAACTGGTAAATCTTGAAGGGGTACAAAAAGTTTATTCATTGTTTAGTAATGACATCGTTGAAACAAAAAAAAGTGGCGATGACTCAGAGATGCTTACCGTAGTCAATGCAGGTGATCTAGATACTTTTCGACTTCGTAAACTACTCAAAGAGGTACATAACAACTATGGAAATGTTGTGGAAGATGACTTTAAAACTTTCTATTATTTTATCAGTGGAGAGAAGTTTATAGATATCAGTGGACTCAAGATACCAGGTACCCATACTTATGATAAGAATGATGGGGAAGTTGATTGGTATTTTCTCAGTGCCTTTATTTTAGCAATCTTACTTATTATATTTTTGATTTTTCGCTTCTTATTCAAAAGTAATGTAACATTCTTTAGTGCTGCATTAGTTTTACTATTTAGTACCGTGTTGACCTTTACACTCATAGTAATGATCACAGGTATACAAACCATTCATATTAGTATGCTTTTCATTACCATCAGTATTGCCTTGGTCGACTTTTTCTTTTTTTATTACCGCTGGCATGTTTCTCAATATAAAGTCAATAGACACAATGCACTTATCAAAATGTTAAGTCGAAATATGCAACCTGCAATGTGGACATCGATTCTGACAATTCTTGGTCTTGGCAGTTTGGTTTTTATAGATTCAGATATTATAAAACTGTTAAGTCTAAGTGTCATCATCTCCTCGGTGATAGGCTATCTTTTAAACTTGACTTTTTTGCCTGCACTTTTAAGCTATTTTGAAATTGAACATGCCCATGTACCCTATGTCAAATTAGGCTATATACTTACCTTTAGAGAATTGCATTACAATAAGAAGTTTCTTTTTGTTTTTTTAGCAATCACCTCAATATTATTGGCTACAGAGAGCTATTTGGTCTATGGTAAAAGTAATAACTTTTTTAAACTCAATGTAAAAAATGAACAGATAGAACTTAAAATTCCATACAAACAAATAGACCTTCCTTTTGTTCACTCTATAGAGAAATTTACTAAAGCACTGGAAGAACGCTTTGAAGATGAAATAGAAGATGTTGTTTCTTTATCAACGATTATTCGTAATCTCAACAGTTCAAATAGCCAAACCGAAACGCTTGATGAAGAAGCCTTGTCACAAGCACTCTTTTTCATGGATCTTTATGGACTGAGTGAAAAATATTTTGATGAGAATGCGATCAATATGGTGATCAATATTTCAGATGTTAATAAAGTTGAACTTATAGAGTGGCTCTTGCATTATGAAGGTATCGAACTCTATTTTATAGATCATGCCACACTGCTTTCGAGTGCAAAATATAACCAGACTGTTCTTCTTACAAGTTCATTATTTTCAGCATTATTGATCATAGGACTTATTACAGGATGGATATTTCGTTCAAAGGCAATGATCTTTGTTGGTTTTACTGTCAATGCAATTCCTATTGTATGGTTTGGAATCATCGTAAGTCTTTTAGCTATTCCTTTGAGTCTTGAAATGCTCATCGCTATGACCATATCACTTGGGCTTGCATCAGATGCAACCATCCATTTTGCATTCAAATATTATCGATTCCGCTATTTTGGCCGTACTCGAAAACATGCACTCGAAAAAATGTATTTTTATTCAGGTATACCGGTGATCATTGGTTCGATCATACTGATTACTGTTTTTGCAATGCTATATTTTACAGGTATACACTCTTTGGAATTGATTGGGCTATACAGTGCAAGTTTAATTTTATTGTCATTATTGACAGACTTTTTTGTTTTACCTGTAATGCTTCTTTACATAGACAAGTTTTCAAAAAAATCCTGATAAATTATTTTCATCTTCTTAAAACAACAAATAATAGATTTATTGTAGGGATTTTTTGAGAGTGATAAGCATAAATAGACAAAAAAAGTGTATGAAAAGAGAAAATATGATGGCATACTTATCGTATGAAATATACATTAATCTATGAAACACCTCTACCATGTAACGTTGAAGTCTTATTTGACTTTCATGCCGATACGAACAATCTTCCCCTGATCACGCCTCCCGATACAAAGGTAGATATCATTAAAATCGAAACACCTCTAAAAAAAGGAAATCAAGCCATCTTGAGAATCAAAAAAGGTTTTCTATCTTTTGTATGGGAATTAACATTTGAAGATGTTCTCTACCCTCATCTCATTATAGATGTGGCTAAACGTTCTCCATTTAAAATGTTTAAGCATGAACATCATTTTATAGCTATTGATGAGAGACATTCGATCTTACGAGATAAAATTACCTTTTCACTTCCATTCTGGCCACTAAGTTTACTGGCAGCACCATTTGTAAAACATGACATGAATCAAATGTTTGCCTATAGACATGCTCAGACAAAGGCATATCTATCACATCATACAAACCCACTTATAGCTTCAAAATCTCCATAGCCTGTATCATATCCTTGTCACCTCTGCCTGAAAGACTGATGATGATAGTTTTATCTTTGATCTTCTCTTTAGGCATTTTCTTAAGATACGCAATGGCATGAGCACTTTCAAATGCAGGAACTATCCCTTCAGTACGGCTAAGCCATACAAAGGCATCCATAGCCTCATCATCTGTGACTGAGTCATAGATCACTTTACCCTGTTCCATAAGAAATGAGTGTTCAGGCCCGATACCAGGGTAGTCAAGCCCTGCTGATATAGAGTAAGCTTCATTGATCTGGCCTTCGTCTGTTTGTAAAAGATAACTAAGCTGTCCATGC